>CAYGUQ010000038.1:0-16882 GCA_964352995.1 uncultured Rhodobacterales bacterium | reverse complement strand
ACGCTGGCGGTCACCGAAATGGACCTCAACGTTAGCGCCGCGGCCCAAGCGGTGCGCGCCGCCGCTGAGGGTCGGGTCAACGTGTTCGCGGTCAACGGCATGTTTTTCATGGCGCTCGTCGCCACCGCCGCCGCCGTGCTCGCCTGGGCGGCGCATGCGCGGTTCGCGCGCCCTCTCGCCAAGGTCATCGGCGCCATCATGAGGCTCTCGGGCGGAGATGCGCACTCCCCGGTCGCGACGCGGCCGCGCGGAGATCCCTTCGGGCCGGTCTTCGCGGCGCTGGAGGACATGCGCGTCTCGCAACGCGACCGCCTGCGCTATGAGCGCGACGCCGCCGACGCCCGGATCGAGGCGGAGCGTCAGCACATCGAGACCGAGCGCCTTCAGGCGCAGCTGAGCGACGAACGCAAGAAGATGGAGTTCCTTCGCAAGATCGTCTCGATCGTCAACCACGAGCTGCGCACGCCCCTCGCCGTCATCGACGGCAACGCCCATCAGATCGCGCGTCGCGCAGCGCGCGGCGACATGGAGAGCGTCACGCAGAAATCGACGACCATCCGCAAGAGCGTCTCGCGGCTGACCGGGATCATGGAGACGTTCCTGCTCAGCGCCACCCTCGACAAGGGCGCGATCGAGTACCGCCCGACGCCCTTCGACCTCGGCGAGATGATCGAGGACGTCTGCGCGCTTCAGCGCGAGGCGAGCTCATGTCACGCGATCCTGACCGAGATCCACGACGCGCCGAAAGCCTACGCCGGCGACGTCAGGCTGCTGCGGCAGGCGCTTGGAAACCTGCTCTCGAACGCCGTCAAGTACTCGCCCGACGTCGACCGCATCGAAGTCGGCTGCGAGGTGCGGGACGGGATGGTCCGCATCGCGGTCCGCGACTTCGGCTACGGCATTCCCGAGGACGAGATCGCGCGCATCGGCACGCAGTTCTTCCGCGCCTCGACCAACAACGGCGTCATGGGAACCGGCGTCGGCCTGAACCTCGTCAAGGCGCTCGCGCAGGTGCATGGCGGCGGGCTGGAGATCGCCTCGCGCGTCGGCGAAGGCTCGACCTTCACGCTCGTTCTGCCGACCGAGCCTCCCGGCCCCGCGCAGCCGCACGCGCAGACGGCCGAGCCGACGCCGGACGCCGCACCGGACGCGCTTGCACTCGCCCGGTGAGGCGACCCTGACCGGCGGCGGCGCGCATGTCCGTCGCGCAACGGCGAGGAGCTGACGTCGCATCGGCGCAGCTGCAAGCGGCGACACGCATTCGGCGGTCGGGCGCCGGCGAACGCCCCGGCTCGCAAGTACTGACGCCCGAGGCGTCAGGCCGACATCTCCCGGCCATAGCGCGCCAGCACCGTCTCGAGATCTTCCGGGGCCGGCTCAAGCTGCGCGCGGTCCACGACGGCGCCCAGATGCTCGTCCATGATGCGCATCGCCTCCGGCGCATCCTGCCGGCGCAGCGCCTCGATGATCGCCCGATGCTCGCCCACGGCGCAGTCCGACGAGTGCGCCTTCCCGTAGAGGGCGAGGATCACCGAACAGCGCGTCACCAGTTGCGCGACGTAGCGCGCCAGCACCACGTTGCCGGAGAGTTCGGCCATCAGCGTGTGGAACTCGCCCGCCAGCCGGATCGAGACCGGGCCGTCCTTGCCGCGCACGCGCTCCTCCTGCGCGACATGGGAATCGAGCGCGTCCAGGCCGTTCACCGAGATGCGCGCGACCAGCCGGGCGACCACGTCGCGCTCAAGCGTTCGCCGCACCTCGAAGATCTGCCGCGCCTCGTCCAGCGAGGGCTCTGCGACGAAGGCCCCGCGATTGCGCCGGGTCTCCACCACCCCCTCGCTCTCAAGCCGGTTCAGAGCCTGGCGCACGATGGTGCGGCTGACGCCGAACTGCTCGCCGATCGCGTCCTCCGGAAGTCTGGCGCCGGGCCGCAGCGCCTGCTCGATGATCGCGCGACGCAGGAGCCGATAGACCGTTCTGCTCGGCGGCTCATCGTTCCCGTCGCTCATGGGCAGCCTCCTCCAACGGGCCCGGGCCCTCCGGATTGGAGACGCCTCGCCAGATTATCGTATACTTTCTTCAAGGGCTGTGTATCCATTTAATCATGATCTCCGGCGCCGTGCGATGCGGGGCTGATCGATGAAGGAGCTCCGCATGCGACTTGGAAAGGTTCTCGCAACCACCTCCGCCCTCGCGCTCTTGGCCATGACGGCGCAGGCGCAGGACAACGTCCTGCGCTGGGGCGCCAACC
This sequence comes from uncultured Rhodobacterales bacterium, assembly GCA_964352995.1. Taxonomy (GTDB): domain Bacteria; phylum Pseudomonadota; class Alphaproteobacteria; order Rhodobacterales; family Rhodobacteraceae; genus Rubrimonas. The sequence goes on along the minus strand of CAYGUQ010000038.1, from coordinate 14,631 downwards.
GCGACATCGGCTCGCTCGACCCCTACTCCTATGGCGACAGCTTCACCATCAACGTGCTGAACCATGTCTATGAAGGGCTGGTGCGCTACGACCGCGACCTTCGGATCGAACCGGCGCTGGCGACCTCGTGGGAGATCCTCGACGATCAGGCGACGTGGCGCTTCACCCTGCGCGAAGGCGTGACGTTTCACGACGGCGCGGCCTTCACCGCCGAGGACGTTGTCGCGTCGCTGGCGCGCGTCAGCCATGAGACCTCGCCGCTGAAGGGCAACCTGCCGGCCTATGTCAGCTCGAAGGCGGTGGACGATCTGACCGTCGACATCACCCTGAACGGGACCTACCCGCTGCTGCTGAACGATCTGACCAACATCCACATCTTCGACAAGGGCTGGCTGGTCGCCAACGGGGCGGAGCTGCCCACCGACATCGGCGCCGGCGTGGAGGGCTTCGCCACCTACAACACCAACGGCACCGGCCCCTTCGTCACCGAGAGCCGCCAGCCCGACGCCAAGACCGTGTTCGTCGTGAACCCCGACTGGTGGGACGAGCCGCAGCACAACATAGACCGCATCGAGCTGTCGCCCGTCACCTCCGCCGCCACCCGCGTCGCGGCGCTGCTGTCGGGCGAGGTGAACTTCACCAACGACGCGCCGGTGCAGGATCTGCCCCGTCTCGCCGCGGCGCCGAACGTCAACGTGCTGGAGGGCGTCGACCTGCGCACCGTGATGATCGGCTTTCCGTTCCGCGAGACGCTCGTCTCCGGCGAGCCGAACCCCTTCGCCGACGCGAAGGTGCGGCAGGCGCTGTGGAAGGCCATCGATCTGGAGGCGATCCACGCCCGCGTCATGCGCGGCAAGTCGCGCATCGCCGGCGCCGTCGTCGCGCCGCCGATCCCGGGCTACGCCCCCGAGCTCGACGAACTGCCGGGCTTCGACCCCGACGCGGCGAAGGCGATGCTGGCCGAGGCCGGCGTCCCCGAGGGGCTGGCCTTCGAGTTCAACTGCCTTCAGGACGGGCTGGTGAACGAGGAGCAGGTCTGCCAGGCCATCGCCTCGATGTGGAGCCGCGTCGGCCTGTCTCCCAAGCTCGACGTCGCGCCGCGCGCCGTCCAGACCCCCAAGCGCACCAATGGCGGGACGGACGTCTACACTCTCGGCTGGGCGACGCTGCCCATGCTCGACGCCTATTCGCCGCTCCTGCAGATCTTCCACACCAAGGAGGGGAACTCCGGCGTCTTCAACTGGGGCGGATGGTCCTTCCCTGAGCTGGACGCGCTGGTGCAGGCCGCCGGCAAGGAGCTGGACGTCGACAAGCGGCTGGCGATGGAGACCGACGCGCTGCGCATCGTGAAGGATCAGGCGATCATGATCCCGATCCATCAGCAGCCGATGGCGTGGGCGGTGACGGACGCGGTGGCTGAGATGCCGCTCTTTCCCGACAACAAGCCGCGGCTCTGGTACGCCCGGATGAAGTGACGCAAGGGGCGCGCGCGCGATGATCGCCTTCCTGCTCAAGCGCGCCGCCAACGCCGCGCTGGTGATGCTGGCGGTCGCCTTCCTCGCCTTCCTGATCTTCCGGTTCTTCGGCGACCCGGTCGAGATGATGGTGAACGAGCAGGCGACGCAGGCGGAGAGGGCCGAACTGCGCGAGCGGCTCGGCCTGAACGACGGGTTCCTCGCGCAGTACGCGCGCTTCGTCGCCAACGCGGCGCAGGGCGAGTTCGGGATCTCCTATCGCAACCAGCAGGACGTGATGACGTTGATCGGGGAGCGGTTCCCGGCGACGTTCGAGCTGGTGATCGTCGCGACCGTCCTGTCGCTCGCGATCGGCGTTCCGCTCGGCGTGATCACGGCGATCCATCGGCGCAGCGTTCTGGCCGACGCGCTTCAGATGGGCTCGATCGTCGGCGTTTCGCTGCCGAGCTTCGTCGTCGGGATCCTGCTGATCCTGCTGTTTTCGGTGACGCTGGGCTGGCTGCCCGCCTTCGGGCGCGGCGACACCGTGGCCGTCGGCTGGTGGAGCACGGGCTTTCTGACCGAGAGCGGGCGCGCGGCGCTGGTGCTGCCGTCGGTCTCGCTGTCGCTGTTCCAGATCACGCTGGTGATGCGGCTGGTGCGCGCGGAGATGCTGGAGACCATGCGGACCGACTTCATCAAGTTCTCCCGCGCGCGCGGCCTGCCGGCGCGCACGATCCACTGGCGCCACGCCCTGCGGAACTGCCTGATGCCCGTGATCACGCTGACCGGCATGCAGATCGGCAACCTGATCGCCTTCGCGCTGGTGACCGAGACGGTGTTCCAGTGGCCGGGCATGGGGCTGCTGTTCATCCAGGCCGTCACCTTCGTCGATATTCCGGTGATGGCGGCCTACCTGCTGCTCGTCTCCTTCATCTTCGTCGTCCTGAACACGCTGGTCGACGTCACCTACGCCCTTGTCGACCCGCGCCTGCGCGACGACGGCGCGCGCGCCGGATCGCGCTGATGGCCGGGGCGAGCGAGGCTCCGCGCAGCCGGCTCGCCGACAGCGCCCTGTGGTGGAGCTTTCGCGCCCACCCCTCCGCGATGATCGCCACGGCGCTGCTGGCGCTGATCGCGCTGGCCAGCGTCGCGGCGCCGCTGATCACGCCGCAGAACCCCTACGACCTCGCCGCGCTGGACCTGATGAACTCCGAGATCCCGCCGATCTGGGAGGCGGGCGGCGCCTGGCCCTGGCTTCTGGGCACCGACGTGCAGGGGCGCGACCTTTTCTCGGCGATCCTCTACGGCTCGCGGGTGTCGCTGGCCATCGGCTTCGCCTCGGTGCTGCTGGCGCTGGGCGTCGGCCTGAGCCTTGGCCTGATCGCCGGCTACCTAGGCGGCTGGGTGGACGACGCGCTGATGCGCTTCGGCGACGTCCTGCTGTCGATGCCGTTCATCCTCATGGCGATCCTGATCAGCGCGATGGCGGCGGCCGCCCTGCCGCAAGGTCTGGCCGACACGCTGGCGGCGCCCATCCTGGTCGTGGCCATCGCCGTGCCGTCCTGGGTGCAGTACGCGCGAACCGTGCGCGCTTCGGCGATGGTCGAGAAGCGCAAGGAGTACGTCGCCGCCGCGAAGCTGATAGGCGTGCGGCCCTGGCGCATCATGCTGCACCACATCCTGCCCAACACGCTGACGCCGATCATGGTGGCGGCGACGCTGAACTTCGGGCTTGCGATCCTCGCGGAGGCGACGCTGAGCTTTCTGGGCGTCGGCATGCCGCCGGACCAGCCGTCGCTCGGCACGCTGATCCGCATCGGGAACCAGTACCTGTTCTCCGGCCTGTGGTGGATCGTCGTGTTCCCCTCGGTCCAGCTCTGTCTGATCGTGCTGTCGGTCAACCTGATCGGCGACTGGCTGCGCGACGCCCTGAACCCCAAGCTGAGGTGAGCGCGATGACCGACGCCCTGCTGCTGCGCGAGGTGCGCCCGATGGGCGGGCCGGCGACCGACGTCCTGATCCTCAAGGGCAAGTTCGCCCCGCTGGACGCCCCCGCGCCCGACGACGTCGTCGTGGCGGAGGGCGGCGGCGCCCTGCTCATTCCCGGGCTCGTCGAGGCCCATACGCATCTCGACAAGTCGCTGCTGGGCCTGCCCTGGCACCGCAACGCGGTCGGCCCGCGGCTGATCGACAAGATCACCTATGAGCGCGAGAACAAGCGCCGGCTCGACATGGACCCGCGCCGACAGTCCGAGCGGCAGGCGCTGCAGTCCGTGGCGAAGGGCTCGACCCATATCCGCAGCCATGTCGACGTCGACACGGACCACGGCCTGTGGGGCGTGGAGGGCGTCATGGCGACGCGCGACCGGCTGCGCGACGTCATCGACATCGAGCTCGTCGCCTTCCCGCAGTCCGGCATGATGACGCGACCAGGCACCGTCGCGCTGATGGAGGAGGCGATGAAGGCCGGCTGCGAGGTGGTCGGCGGGCTCGACCCGTGCGGGATCGACCGCGATCCGAAGGGCCATCTCGACGTCGTATTCGATCTGGCGCAGCGCTTCGGGAAACCCGTCGACATCCACCTGCACGAGCGCGACAGCATGGGCGCGTTCTCGATGGAGCTGATCATCGAGCGCACCCGCGCCCTCGGCATGGAGGGGCATGTCGCCATCAGCCACGCCTTCTGCCTCGGCATGGCCGACCGCGCCCATGTCGCCGCGCTCACCGAGGCGCTGGCGGCGGCGCGCATCCACATCATGACGACCGGCCCCGCCGCGTCGCCCGCGCCGGCGGTGAAGGAGCTGCGCGAGGCGGGCGTCACGGTCTGCTCCGGCTCCGACGGCATCCGCGACACCTGGGGGCCGTTCGGCAACGGCGACATGCTGGAGAGGGCGATGTTCCTCGCCCAGCGCAACAACCTGCGCCGCGACGAGGAGGTCGAGCTGGCGCTGGACATCTGCACCCATGGCGGCGCGGCGGTCATGGCGCGCGAGGGCTACGGCCTCGCGCCCGGCTGCTGGGCAGATGCGGTGCTGATCGAGGGCGAGAGCCTCACCGAAGCCGTCGCCAACCGGGCGCCGCGCCGGCTGGTGCTCAAGCGCGGTCGCGTCACGGCGCGCGACGGCGCGGCGGTCATGGCCTCGCCGTGAGCCGCCGGACGCTCCTGACGGCGCGCTGGCTGATCGCCGACGACGGCGGGCGGCGGCTGATCCGCGACGGCGAGCTCGTCTTCGAGAACGGCGCGGTGATCTTCGTCGGGCGCGCCTTTCCCGGCGCGGTCGACGAGCGGATCGATTTCGGCGACGCGCTGATCTCGCCGGGCTTCATCGATCTCGACGCCCTGTCCGATCTCGACACGACCATTCTCGGCCTGGACAGCGGCCCCGGCTGGCGCGCGGGGCGCGTCTGGCCGGAGAGCTATGTCGCGCGCGGCCCGCGCGAGATGTACGGGCCCGACGAGCTCGCGTTCCAGAAGCGCTTCGCCTTCGCGCAGCTGATCCGCAACGGCGTCACCACGGCGCTGCCGATCGCCTCGCTGTTCTATCGCGCCTGGGGCGAGACGGTGGACGAGTTCGACGCCGCCGCCGACGCCGCGGAGGCCCTCGGCCTGCGGGTCTATCTCGGCCCCGCCTATCGCGCCGGCGGGCAGGTGGTGAACGAGGCCGGCGAGATCCGCGCGATCTTCGACGAGCCGCGCGGGCTGGCCGGGCTTGAGGAGGCCGCCGCCTTCGCGCAGCGGATCGACGGGCGCACCGGCGGGCGCATCCGCGCCATGTTCGCGCCCGACCGCATCGAGACCTGCACGCCGGCGCTGCTGAAGCGGACCGCGGCGCTGGCGGAAGAGATGGCCGCGCCTGTGCGGCTGCATTGCCTCCAGTCGCCCACCGAGCTGCGCCTCGTGCGCGAGCTGCGCGGGGTCTCGCCGGTCGAATGGCTGCGCGACCTCGGCGTCCTGTCGCCGCGCTGGCTGCTGCCGCATGGCGTCCACGCCGCAGGCGACGATCTGGCGATCATTCGAGACGCCGGCGCCGCGCTCGTCCATTGCCCGCTGGTCTCCGCGCGCCATGGCGGGGCCCTGCGCAGCCTTGCGTCGGTGCGCGCGATCGGCGTCGGCGTCGGAATGGGCACCGACACGTGGCCGCCCGACATGATCCTGAACATGCAGATCGGCCACATGCTGTGCCGCGTCGTCGAGGGCGACGCCGCCGCCTGCCGCGCCGACGCGTTGTGGGACGCCGCCACCCTCGGCGGCGCCGACGCGCTGGGGCGCCCCGACCTCGGCCGGCTGGCGCCGGGAGCGCGGGCCGACGTCGCGGTGATCGCGCTGGATCGCGTCCTGCAGGGGCCGGACCCGGTGCAGGCCGTCATCACCGGCGCGTCGGGTCGCGACGTGACGGACGTCTTCATCGACGGGCGGCGCGTCATGGCCGGCCGGGTGATCCCCGGCGTGGACAAAGCGGCGGATTTCGCCCGCGCGCAGGCGCAGTTCGACGGGCTGATCGCCCAGTATCCCGACCGGACGCTCGGCCATCCGCCGGTGGAGCGCATCTTTCGCGCGTCATGGTCCCGGACTGGCGGCGATGGCTGATCCCGTGCTCGACGTGCGCGACCTGACCGTCGCGTTCCCCGCCAGGGGCGGCGCGCTGACGGCGGTCGACGGCGTGTCGCTCCAGATCGCGCACGGCGAGATACTCGGCGTCGTCGGCGAGAGCGGCGCCGGAAAGTCGATGACCGGCATGGCGATACTCGGCCTGATCGAGCCGCCGGGCCGCATCGCCGGCGGAGAGATCCGCCTCAAGGGCCAGCGCATCGACGGGCTGTCGGACCGGGCGCTGCAACAGGTGCGCGGCAGGCGCATCGGCGCGATCTTCCAGGACCCGCTGACGAGCCTGAACCCGCTCTTCAGCGTCGGCGAGCAGATCGCGGAGACCATGCGCTTCCACCGCGGCCTCGGCCGGGCTGAGGCGCGCGCCGGCGCGCTGTCGCTGATGCGCGAGGTCGGCATACCGGGGGCGGAGAACCGGCTTGACCATTTTCCGCACCAGTTCTCGGGCGGCATGCGGCAGCGCATCGTCATCGCCATGGCGCTGGCCGGCGAGCCGGAGCTGATCATCGCCGACGAGCCGACCACGGCGCTGGACGTCTCGATACAGGCGCAGATCACCGCGCTCCTGAAGCGGCTGTGCCGCGAGCGCGGCATGGCCGTGATGCTTGTGACGCACGACATGGGCGTGATCGCCGAGACCGCGGACCGCGTCGCCGTCATGTACGCCGGCCGGCTTTGCGAGATCGGCACGGTGGAGGCGATCACCCGCCGGCCCCGCCACCCCTATACGCGCGGCCTGATGGGCTCGATCCCGAGCCTGCGGCGCGACGTGGCGGCGCTGACGCAGATCCCCGGCGCCATGCCGCGGCTGGACGCCATCCCGACCGGCTGCGCCTTTCATCCGCGCTGCCCGCTGGTCGTCGCGCGGTGCCGCGCCGAGCGGCCGGGGCTGTCGGACGGGGCAGGCTCAGAGACAGGCTCCGGGGCAGGCTCCAGGGCAGACTCTGGGGCGGCCTGCTGGCGCGCCGACGACGCGCCGGCCGGAGCGGCGGCGTGAGCGGCGGCGCGAGCCGGCCCGCGCTGGTCGAAGCGGTGGCGCTGTCCAAGCGCTTCGACGTCTCCGCGCCATGGCTGAACCGGATCATCGAGCGCCGCCCGCGCCAGATCCTGCGCGCCGTGGACGACGTGAGCTTCCGCATCGAGCAGGGGCGCACGCTGGCGCTGGTGGGCGAGTCGGGCTGCGGCAAGTCGACCGTCGCCAAGCTCGTCACCGGCCTGCTGACGCCGACAGAAGGCGACATCGTCTTTCGCGGCGACCGGGCGCGGGTCCAGATGATCTTTCAGGACCCCTTCGCCAGCCTCAACCCGCGCTGGCGCGTCGCGCCCATCGTCGCCGAGCCGATCCGCACGCTCGACCCCGCCCGCCCCGGCGCCGAGGTCCGGCGGCGCGTCGACGAACTGCTGGAGATCGTCGGCCTCTCCTCGCGCGACGGCGCGCGCTATCCGCACGAGTTCTCCGGCGGCCAGCGCCAGCGCATCTCCATCGCCCGCGCGCTGGCCGGCGAGCCGCATTTCCTGGTCTGCGACGAGCCGACCTCGGCGCTGGACGTCTCGGTGCAGGCGCAGATCCTGAACCTGATGAAGCAGTTGCAGGCCGAGTTCGGGCTGACCTACCTGTTCATCAGTCACGACCTGTCGGTGGTGCGCCACATGGCGGACGAGATCGCGGTGATGTATCTCGGCCGCATCGTCGAGGTCGCGCCCAAGGCGACCCTGTTCGCCGCGCCGCGCCACCCCTACACGCGCCTGCTGCTGGAGACGATCCCGGACCTCGAGGCGCCGAAGCGGGACCGCGCGCCGATGGGCGGCGAGGTGCCGAGCCCAATCGATCCGCCGCCCGGCTGCGCCTTCCACCCCCGCTGCCCGCTGGCCTTCGAGCGCTGCGTGACGGCGCGCCCCGCGCTGCGGCCGGCTGACGGCGGCGCCGTCGCGTGCTTCGCAGCCGAGCGCGCCGCCGAGGGGAGCTCGGGAGCGGTGTCCGCGCCGGCCTCCGGACAGGCTGGGGAGGCGAGGCCATGACGGCGCGTGCGGGCGGCGTCTCCGTCCACGCCGTCGACGTCTCGGAGGGGCGCCCCGCGGCGGGGCTCGCCGTGCGGCTCTGGCGGCTGGACGGCGCGGCGCGCGTGCTGCTCGCCGAAGGCGTCTGCGGCGCAGGCGGCGCGCTGGACCATCCCGTCGCGCAGGGCGAGGGCGTCGTCGCCGGGATCTACGAGGCGGAGTTCGAGATCGCCGCCTGGTATCGCGCCAACGGGCGCGCCCTGCCCGACCCCGCCTTTCTGGAGGTCGCCGTCTTTCGCTTCGGCCTCGCCGCGGCGCGGGAGCACTTTCACCTGCCGCTGAAGTTCACGCCCTGGGGCTTCTCGCTCTTCCGGGGCGGCCTGTGAGCGCGCCCCGCGGCGGCGCAGCGGTTCTACGACGGGGCGCCGATACGACATGATTGATTGTTGGGCGCCACGGCGCGAACAGCAAAGATTTCGGCGTCCCACCCATGGCGCTGCGCAGGAAACCAGCAGAGAAGGAGACCTTCATGAAGCCGAGCACCCTCACCCGCCGCAGCCTTGGCCTCGTCGCCGGCCTGGCGATGGCGCTGACCGCGCCGTTCGCAGCCTCCGCGGCCGAAGACTGGCCCAGCCAGCCCGTGCGCATCATGGTGTCCTTCCCGCCCGGCGGCTCTAGCGATCTGGTGGCGCGGCTTCTCTCCGAGCACCTCTCCACCGAACTCGGCCAGCAGTTCGTCGTGGAGAACCGCCCGGGCGCCGGCGGCACGGTGGCGGCGGAGGCGCTGAAGCGCGAGGCCGGCGACAGCCACGTCTTCATGCTGTCCAACCTCGCGCCGTTCACCATCGCCCCGACCCAGTTCAAGGACATCGGCTACGACGCCGTCGCGGACTTCACCCATGTCAGCTACATCGGCGCCGTCCACATGGGCATGTTCGTCAAGCCCGACCTCGGCCCGAAGACCTTCGACGACTTCGTCGAGATGGCGAAGGCGGCGCCGGGCGAGTACGATTTCGGCTCCTCCGGCGTCGGCTCCTGGAGCCACGTCATCGGCCAGAACGTCGCCAGCATGGCCGGCCTCGACCTCGTGCACATTCCCTATCAGGGGTCGGGGCCGATGCGGCTGGACTTCCGCGCCGGCGTCATCTCGGTGTTCTTCGACGCGGTGCTGCAGAACATGGAGATGGTGCAGGACGGGGAGGCCGTGGTGCTCGCCGTGACGTCGCCGGAGCGGCTGAAGGGCGCGCCGGACGTCGCGACGTTCCGGGAGCAGGGCTTCGACCTGGTGGCCGAGAACTGGCTGGGCGTCACCGCGCCGGCCGGTCTCGACCCCGCGATCGTGGCGAAGATGGACGCCGCGATGCAGACCGTGATGGCCCGAGAGGACGTGCGCAGGCAGTTCGCCGTGTGGGGGCTGGTGCAGGAGCCGAAGACGACGGAGGCGTTCCAGGGCTTCGTCGCCGATCAGATCGCGGTCTGGCGGCCGATGGTGCTGGCTGCGGGCGCGGAATGACCCGCGCGCCGATCACGGTCTGCGCCGTCTTCGTCGGCGTCGTCCGCGACGGCGGCTTCAACGCCTGCGCGCTGGCGGGGGTGGAGGCCGCAGCCGCGTCGCCTGGCGTCGCGATGACGCCGCCGGTGACGACGGCCTACGACCCCGAGGCCATGGCCGCCGGGCTGCGCGAAGCCGCGCGGCGCGTGGGCGCCGGGGGCCTCGTCGTCTTCATCGGCGGTCAGGGCGACCGGGCGGCCCCCGCCGCCGCGGCAGCGTTTCCGGACGTGCGCTTCAGCGTCGTGCAGGGCGCGGCGGCGGCGGAAAACCTCTCCAGCCACCATGTCCGGCAGGACGACAGCGCGTGGCTGGCCGGGGTGCTCGCCGGACGCATCAGCCGCAGCGGCGTCGTGGGGCATCTGTCGGGGCATCGGGTGAAGCCGGGCCTGCGCGGGCGCGCGGCCTTCGCCGCGGGCCTGCGCCGCGCCGCGCCCGGGGCGCGCCTGCTGACGGCGTTCTGCGGCGCGCAGGACGACGCGGCGAGGGCGCGCGACTGGACGGCGGCGCTGCTGGCCGCCGGCGCCGACCCCGTGTTCACGATGCTCAACGCCGGGCGCGAGGGCGCGAGCGCCGCCTGTCGCGCCGCCGGCGGCCGGCAGATCGGCAACGCGACCGACTGGGTGGCGGCCGCGCCGGACGTGTTCGTCGCGTCGGCGCTGGCGCGCATCGATCTGGCCGTGCTGAAAGCGGTCGCCGACGTCGCGGGCCCCGGCGCCGTGCACGAGTACGGCGCCGCGGACGACCATGAGGGCGCGCCCTATGTCGGCCTGTCGCTGCGCGGCGACGTCGACGCGGCTGCCCGCGCCGCGGTCGACGAGGCTCTGGGCGCGCTCAGGGCGGGCGAGATCGCGCCGTGGGGCGACCATGCCGGCCCCGAGTTCGCGCTGGAGACCGCAGCGTGACCGGCGCGCCGCTGCGTCGCGCCGCGGGCGGGCTGATGCTGCTGGCCATGGCCGCGTTCTTCGTGATCGGCGGCGCGATGCTGGACGTGGGCACGCCGCGCCGCATGGGGCCGGGCTTCTTTCCGCTGGCCACGGGCCTGGTTCTGGGCCTGCTTGCGCTGGGGGTGGTCGTCGCGGCGCTGCGCGGCGACGAGACGGTCGACCGGCCGGAGTGGCTCTCCTTTCTGGGCGTCGCCGGCGGCGTCGCCGCCTTCGCGCTGACGGCGCCGGCCTTCGGCCTGCTGCCGGCCGCCTTCTGCGCCGTGGTCGCGGCCAGCCTGCCCGACCGCCGCCTGCCGCCGTGGGGCAAGGCGGCGCTCGGACTGTGCGTCGCTGCGCTGGTCTGGCTGATCTTCATCATGGGGCTCGGCCTGCCCTTCGCCGCGTTCCGGGGGATCTGAGCCGTGGAGGGCGTGGCGGCGGACCTGTTGCTGGGCGTGCGGACGGCGCTGGAGCCGGTCAACCTGTTCTACTGCTTCGTCGGCGTGTTCCTCGGCACGTTCATCGGCGTGCTGCCCGGCATCGGCGCGATGGCGGCGATATCCATGCTGCTGCCGCTGTCGTTCTATCTGGAGCCGACGACGGCGCTGGTGATGCTGGCGGGCGTCTATTACGGCGCCGAGTACGGCGGCTCGATCGCGTCGATCCTTCTCAACATCCCCGGCACGCCGTCATCCTCGATCACCTGCATCGACGGGCACCCCATGGCGCGCCAGGGGCGGGCCGGCGTCGCTCTCTTCATCACGGCCGTCGCGTCCTTCGGCGGCGGCATGATCGGCATCGTCGTGATGGTGCTGCTGTCGCCGGCGCTGGCGCGCTTCGCGCTGTCCTTCGGGCCGACCGAGTACTTCGCCGTGATGCTGCTGGGGCTGGTGGCCGCCTCGGTCGTCAGCAACGGCGGCGCGCTGAAGGGCGTGGCGACGGTGGCGGCGGGCGTTCTGCTGGGAACGGTCGGCGTCGACATCACCTCGGGCGCGCTGCGCTTCACGGGCGGCGTTCCCGAACTGCGCGACGGCGTGGGCCTCGTTGTCGTCGCCATGGGCCTGTTCGGCGTGGCCGAGCTGATCGCATCGATCCGAGACAACGCCCGGTCGCAGGCGCAGCAGCCCATCGACTACCGGGCCTTCTATCCAAGCCGCGACGAGTGGCGGCGGGCGTGGGGGCCGCTGTGGCGCGGCGGCGCGGTGGGCTCGTTCTTCGGCGCGCTGCCGGGGACGGGGCAGACGGTGGCCTCCTTCGTCGGCTACGCGCTGGAGAAGAAGATCTCGCCCAACCGGGCGCAGTTCGGGGATGGCGCGCTGGAGGGGGTCGTCGTGCCGGAGTCGGCCAACAACGCCGCCGCCCAGACCGCCTTCATCCCGACGCTCACCATCGGCGTGCCGGGCAGCGCGACCATGGCCCTGATGGTCGGCGCGCTGATGATCCACGGCATCACGCCGGGGCCGCGCATCCTGACGGATCACCCCGACCTGTTCTGGGGGCTGGTGGCGAGCTTCTTCATCGGCAACGTGATGCTGCTGATCCTGAACATTCCCATGATCGGCCTGTGGGTGCGGCTGCTGCGCATTCCCTACCAGATCATGTACCCCACGATCGTCGTGCTGATCTGCGTCGGCGTCTACAGCATCAACAACAACGTCTTCGACCTGTGGGTGACGCTGTTCTTCGGCGTCGTCGGCTACATCCTGCGGCTCTATCGGTTCGAGCCGGCGGCGATGCTGATCGGCTTCGTGCTGGGCCCGATGATGGAGGAGCATCTGCGCCGCGCCATGCTGCTGTCGCGCGGCGACGCGATGGTGTTTCTCGAACGCCCGATCAGCGGAACCATGCTGACGATCACGGCGGCGCTGCTCGTCTGGACGGCGTTCGCCACAATCCGCAGCAAGCGTCGGGCCCGCCCTGACGTGGCGTGACCGCAGAACGCGGCCGCGGGCCTGACCGCGGTCAGACGTCGAAGAGCCGTTTCTCCGTGTCAGGGTCGAAGTAATGGGCCTTCTGCGGGTCCGCCGTCAGCCCGATGGTCGCGCCGGGACGGAGCGCGACGGCGTGGCGCGGGGCGACGGCGACCATGTCGACGCCGTCGACGGCGACGTGCAGATGCTCGTCGGCGCCGGTCTTCTCCACGGCCCCGAGCCGCCCGCTGATGGGGGCGCCCTCGTCGGCCACGCGCAGATCCGCGGGCCGCAGGCCGCAGACCGCGCGCTGGCCCGCGCGCGGCGCGGCGCCTACCGGCAGCGGCAGGCGGATGCCGCGCGCCACGAAGGCCGGCGCGTCGCCGTCGCTCTCGAAGGCGCCCTCGATGAAGTTCATCGACGGCGAGCCGATGAAGTCCGCCACGTAGCGGCTCATGGGCCGGTCGTAGACGTCGTCGGGGGAGCCGATCTGCTCGATGCGCCCGGCGTTCATCAGCACGATCTTGTCGGCCATGGTCATGGCCTCGATCTGGTCGTGGGTGACGTAGATCGTCGTGGCGCCGAGCCGGTCGTGCAGCTGGCGGATCTCCACCCGCATCTGCGCCCGGAGCTTGGCGTCGAGGTTCGACAGCGGCTCGTCGAACAGGAAGACCTTGGCGTCGCGCACCATCGCCCGCCCCATGGCGACCCGCTGGCGCTGGCCGCCCGACAGTTCGCGGGGATAGCGCTCGAGGTAGGGCGTGAGGTTGAGCATCGCCGCCGCCTCCTCGACGCGCGCGCGGACCTCGGCCTTCGGGAGCTTCTTGACCTCGAGGCTGAAGCCGATGTTCTCCCAGACCCGCATGGTCGGATAGAGCGCGTAGTTCTGGAACACCATGGCGATGTCGCGGTCTCGGGGATGCACCTCGTTCACGCGTCGCCCGGCGATGCGCAGCTCCCCTGCGGTGATGGTCTCCAGCCCCGCGGTCATGCGCAGGAGCGTCGTCTTTCCGCAGCCCGAGGGCCCCAGAAGCACGGCGAACTCGCCCGGCTCGATGCGCAGCGACAGGTCGCGCATCACCTCGACGGCGCCGTACTTCTTCGCGACGCTCAGGTACTCGACATCGGCCACGACGGTTTCCTTCAGTACTCTTGAGCGGTGGGCGTGATGACGATTTCCTGCACCAGAGCGTTCTGCGGCAACCGGTAGGCGTCAAGCATCAGCCCGGCGACGATGTCGGCGCCGATGCCGCCGCCCATCTTCGCCTTGTTCGCCTTGTAGGCGGCGAGCGTGCCGGGGTCGGTCACGCCGCCCAGCACCTCGGTCTCGATCACGCCCGGCGACAGCACGATCACCCGAACGCCATGGGGGGCGAGATAGCTCCGTATGCTCTCGCTGACCGCGTGCACGAAGAACTTCGTGCCGCAGTAGACGGTGTGGTCGGGATAGACCTTGCGGCCGGCGATGCTGCTCATCATGAAGAGCGTGCCATGGCGGCGCTCCTTCATGCCGTTCATGACGGCGTGGACGCTGTTCATCACGCCCTTGCAGTTGATGTCGATCATCGCGTCCCACTCGGCGGGGTCCTGCCGGCCGATGTCGGCCAGATGCGCCACGCCGGCGTTGGCGAACATCATGTCGCAGGGGCCGAACTGCGCCTCGGCTTCGGCCACCGCCTGCGCGATGGCGGGGCGGTCGCGCACGTCGACCCGCGCCAGATGCGCGTTCGGCAGGCCCAGCGCCTCCATGCGGTCGATCCGCCGGGCCATCAGCAGCAGGGGATGGCCCGCGGGGGAGAAGGCGCGAGCGGCGGCCCCCCCGATGCCTGAACTGGCGCCGGTGATCGCTACGAGCGGCTTGTCGGTCATGTCGCTGTCTTTCCGGTTGGTCGCGGCGGCGGGCCTACCCGCCGCCGCCGGAGGCCTCAGGCCCTGACGATGCCGTCGACGGCCTGGGCGATGTCGTCCATCGCCTCCTTTGCCGAGCCGTAGTCGCCCGCGAAGTACTTGCCGAGGCGCACGGGGATGGTGTCGTTGGAGAGCTCCGCCCATTCCGGCAGATCGGGCTCCGACCCCATGTCCTTGGCGATGGTCTCGCGCACCACGTTGAGGTGGCGCGTGGTGCCGGGGCCGACGCGGTTGTTGGCGATGACGCGCGGGTCGTCATAGACGGAGTTGCGCGTCG
>CAYGUQ010000037.1:8793-17317 GCA_964352995.1 uncultured Rhodobacterales bacterium | reverse complement strand
GCCCCGCGCAAGCCTCACATGCCGGCCGACAGGCACTCGACCATCGCGGCGGCGAGCCCGCGGATCAGCGCCGGATAGAGCGCCGCGCCCGGCGCCAGGTCGGCGCCGACCGGGTCGAGCACGCCGGCATGCGCGTCGGAGCCCTCGATCACGGTGGCGACGAGCGCCGGCTCGAACTGGGGCTCGGAGAAGACGCAGACCGCGCCGCTCGTGCGCACCACGTCCCGCGCTTCGGCGACGCGCGCCGCGCCGGGGCTGGTCGCCTCGCTCACCGAGACGGCGCCGGCGGCGGGCATGTCGAAGCGGTTCTCGAAATACTGGTAGGCGTCGTGGAACACGAGGTAGGGCCGGCCCGCGACCGGCGCGAGCGTCTGGGCGATCTCCTGCGCCAGCACGGCGTATTCGACGCGCGCCTCGGCGGCGTTGGCGCGATAGGCGGCGGCGTTGGCGGGGTCGGCCGCGGCGAGCGCGTCGGCCATCGCGTCGGCCCAGGCCGCTGCGTTCATCGGGTCGAGCCACATGTGCGGGTCGAAGCCCGAGGCCGCGTGGTCATGCCCCCCATGCGCCGCATGGTCGGCGTGATCCGCATGATCGACGTGATCCTCGTGGTCCTCGTGCGCCGCATGATCGGCGTGATCCGCGTCGGCGCGCCCGTCATGCTCGTGCGCGTCGTGCTCGTGCGCGTCGTGCTCGTGCGCGTCGTGCTCGTGCGCGTCGTGAGCGTGGTCCTCGTGATCGCCCTCGGCAAGGTCGCCGTCGGCGCGCTCCTCGTGCGCGTGGCCCTCATGGTCGCCGTGGTCGTGCGCGGGAAAGGCGGCGCCAAAGCGCAGCGGCAGGCGCACCGCGCCCGGCGCGTCGGCGAGGCGCAGTTGCGCCGCGTCGGCGCCAAGCGTCTCCACCGCGTCCTCCAGCCAGGGCGTCAGCGCCGGGCCGATCCAGAAGACCACCTCGGCCGACTGCAGCGCGCGCGCCTCGGAGGGCCGCATCGCATAGCCGTGCGGCGAGGCGCCGGGCCGCATCAGCAGGTCGGGCGCGCCGACGCCGGCCATCACCCGCGCCGCCACGGCGTGCGCGGGGCCGATGTCCACCGCCACCCTCGGGGCGGCCGTCGCCGCGCCCGCGCCCAAGGCAATCGCCGCGCCCAGCGCCGCCGCCGCAATCCCGTTAGCCATGTCCGCCGTCTCCTTTAGGGCGCGGCGCGCCTTGCGGGGCGCGCCGCGCTTCTGTAACGCTTGCGCTACACCTAGTAATGTTATGCTATAACGGTCAAGGTCCATGGCGAAGCGATCCGACATCGGCGCGGCCCCGTCGCTGGGCTTCGTCGAGCATGACCACGGCGCGTGCCGGGCGTCGGCGCTCGCCCATGCGCAGGCGGTCTGCGCCGAGCGCGGGCTGAAGCTGACCGAGACGCGGGCCGCGGTGCTCGACATCCTGCTGGAGTCGCACGCCGCGCTCGGGGCCTACGAGGTACTGCGGCGGCTCGGCGCGGCGCGCGGCTCCGCGCCCCAGCCGCCGATCGCCTATCGCGCGCTGGAGTTTCTCGTCGCCAACGGCCTCGCCCACCGCATCGAGCGCCTCAACGCCTATGTCGCCTGCGCGCGCCCCGGCGCCGACCACGCCGCAGCCTTCATGATCTGCAACGGCTGCGGCGCGGTGGCGGAGATCCCCGGCGAGGCCGCGGCCGAGGGCCTGTCGCAGAGCGCCGACGCGCTCGGCTTCGACATCGCCCGCGCGGTGGTCGAGGCCGACGGCTCCTGCCCCGCCTGCCGCGAGGCGGGGTCGGGGCCAGGTTCCGGAGCGGCGGCGGAGGACGACGCTTGAGCGCAGACGTCCTCATCGGCGCCCGCGGCCTGAGCGTGCGTCACGGCGCGACGCCGGCGCTGAGCGACGTCGATTTCGAGGTGCGCGCCGGCGAGATCGTCACGGTCATCGGCCCCAACGGCTCGGGCAAGACGACGCTGCTGCGCGCGCTGATCGGCGCCGTCGCGCCAAGCGGCGGAACCGTGACGCGGGCCAAGGGGCTGCGCATCGGCTACGCGCCGCAGCGGCTCGCGCTCGACCGGACCATGCCGATGACCGTCTCCAACTTCCTCGCGCTCGGCGGCGGCGGCCGGGCCGAGCGCGCCGCGGCGCTGGAGGAGGTCGGCGCCCCCGACATCGCGGGCCGGCAGCTTGCGGCGCTCTCGGGCGGGCAGTTCCAGCGCGCGCTGCTCGCCCGCGCCCTGCTGCGCAGACCGAACCTGCTGGCGCTCGACGAGCCGACGCAGGGGCTCGACCAGCCGGGCGTCGCCGCCTTCTACGCGCTGGTGGCGCGGGTGCGGCGGACGCTGGGCTGCGCGGTGCTGATGGTCAGCCACGACCTGCATGTCGTGATGCGCGAGAGCGACCGCGTGGTCTGCCTCAACGGCCATGTCTGCTGCGAGGGCGCGCCGACCATCGTCTCCGCCTCGCCGGCCTACCGCGCGCTGTTCGGGCTGGAGCCGGAGGGCGCGCTGGCGCTCTACCGCCACGCGCACGACCACAGCCACGACGGCGCCGACGGCTGCGGCCATGCGCACGGCGCCGGCGCGCCGCCCGCCGCGGCCGAGGCGGCGCGCGTCGAACGGGTGGAGTGATGCTCGACGATTTCCTGATCCGCGCCATGCTCGCCGGGGTCGGCGCCGCGCTGGCCGCCGCGCCGCTCGGCTGCTTCGTGGTCTGGCGGCGCATGGCCTATTTCGGCGACGCGACGGCCCACGCCGCGGTGCTCGGCGTGACGCTCGCGCTCGCGACCGAGGCGCCGCTCTTCGCCGGCGTGCTCGCCGCGGCGCTGGCGATGGCGGCGCTGATCTCCGTCGCCTCCGGCCGGGCCTTCGCCGCCGACACCCTGCTCGGGGTCGCCGCGCATTCGGCGCTGGCGGCGGGGCTGGTGGCGGCGGCGTTCCTGCCCGGCGTGCGGCTCGACCTGATGGGCTATCTCTTCGGGGACATCCTCGCCGTCTCGCGCGCCGATCTGGCGCTGATCTGGCTCGGGGCGGCAGGCATCTGGGGGCTGATGGCGTGGCGCTGGCGCCGTCTGCTGACCGCGACGCTGAGCGAGGACCTCGCCGTCGCGGAAGGGATCGACCCGCGGCTGGAGCGGCTGACGCTGATGCTGGCGCTTGCGCTGCTGGTGGCGCTGGCGCTGAAGGTGGTCGGCGCGCTGCTGATCACGGCGCTGCTGATCATTCCCGCCGCCGCCGCGCGGGGGCTCGCGCGCACGCCGGAGGCGATGGCGGGGCTCGCGGCGCTGTTCGGCGCCGGGGCGAGCCTCGCAGGCCTGCGGCTTTCGTGGACGCAGGACACCCCCGCCGGCCCGTCCATCGTGCTGGCCGCGGCGGGCGTCTTCCTCGCCGTCACGCTGGCCGGCGCCGCCGCGAGGGCGTGGCGGCGCGGCGCGCTCGCGCAGTCGTGAACCGCGGCGCGCTCGCGCAGTCGTGAACCGCGGCGCGGGCGCTGCGGCGGCGCGCGCGCGGGTTGCGGCAAAGCGCCCGGCGCCATCGCGCGGCGCGAAGGCGCAGGTTCGCGGGACAAACGCATCAGGAGGAAGCATGCACAACTGGAGCTTGGCCGCGCTCGCCGCGGCGGCGCTCGCCGTCGCGCCGATGGCGGCGGACGCGCACGGCCCCTCGCGCCAGAAGGTCACGGAGACCGTCGCCGTCGCCGCGGCGCCCGACGTCGTGTGGGCGCGCATCGGCGACTTCCAGGACATGAGCTGGCACCCCGCCGTCGCCCAGACCACCGGCGAGGGCGGCAACGCGGTCGACGCGACCCGCGAGCTGCGGCTCGGCGACCCCCAGGGCCCGACCATCGACGAGGTGCTCTACAAATACGACGCCGCCAAGCGCACCTACTCCTACCGCATCACCGAGGTCGAGCTGACCACGCTGCCGGTCAGCAACTACTCGGCCCACCTCACGGTGAAGGACGGGGCGAACGGCGGCTCGGTGATCGAGTGGCGCGGCGCCTTCTACCGCGGCTATCCCAACAACGACCCGCCGCCCGAGCTGAGCGACGAGGCCGCCGTCGCCGCGGTCACCTCCGTCTACCGGCTGGGGCTCGACGCGCTCCTCGCCGAATTCGGCGCGGCCAACTGACCCGGGCGCCCGCCGTCGCGCTCTGCCTGCTCGCGGCCGCCGCCGCGCAGGCCGGCGGCGGCGTCGCCTACGTGACGAACCAGAGCGACGACACGCTGTCCGTCGTCGATCTGGCGACCGGGGCGGAGACCGGCGCGGTGTCGATCCCTGGCCGCCCGGCCGGCGTCGCCGTGGCGCCGGACGGGCGCGTCTGGGTGACGAGCCCGGAGGCCGGCGCGCTGACCGTCTACGACCCCGAAACCGGAGAGACCCGCGCCCTCGTCCTCGGCGGCGGCCCGCTCGGCCTCGCGGTCAACCCGGCGACGGGCGCGGTCTACGCCGCCGACTGGCACGGCGACCGGCTGTTCGTGGTCGAGGGCGACCGTCTGACGCGCGAGGCGGCGACCGGCGACAGCCCGTCCGGCGTCGCGGTCACGCCCGACGGCGCGACGATTCTCACCGCCGACCGCGACAGCGACCAGCTTTCCGTCTTCGACGCCGCGAGCCTTGAGCGCCGCGCCGTGATCGCGGTCGGCGAGCGGCCCTTCGGCGTCTCGATCGACGCGGCGGGCGCGCTGGCCTACGTCGCCAATGTCGGCTCCAACGACGTCAGCGTCGTGGATCTCGCCGCCCTCGCGGTCGTGGCGACCGTCCCCGCGGGCGAGCGGCCCTACGCCGTGGCGCTGGCTTCGGGCCGCGGTTTCGTCACCAATTCCTATGGCGACAGCGTAACCGTCTTCGATCTCGAAACGTTGGCGCCGCTGGCGACCGTGGATGTCGGCGAGTATCCCGAGGGCGTCGGCGCCAGCAGCGACGGCGCCCGCGTCTATGTGGCGAACTGGATGACCGACACCGTGAGCGTGGTCGACGCGCAGCGTCTCGCGGTGATCGGGGAGATCGAGGTGGGCTCGGGCCCGCGCGCCTTCGGCGACTTCATCGCCGACTGAGCGCTCTACGCGGCTGAAACCCGGCGAGGTCATGGCGCGTTAACCAAAAAATCAGCGAACTGCGCCAGCACTGCTGACGCGGGCGCCCTCGCCGCCTTCCCGTGGGCGGCGGGCGGCGGTATAGGGGCCGCAAGGTGAAAAGGCCGGAGCATCCGGCCCGGAGGCGAGCGCAGTCATGTTCAACGGCATTCTCGGCATGTTCTCGGCGGACATGGCGATCGACCTCGGAACCGCCAACACGCTGGTCTACGTCAAGGGCCGCGGCATCGTCCTGAACGAGCCGAGCGTCGTCGCCTACCACGTCAAGGACGGCAAGAAGGACGTGCTGGCCGTGGGCGAGGAGGCCAAGCTGATGCTGGGCCGCACGCCCGGCAGCATCCAGGCCATCCGCCCGATGCGCGACGGCGTCATCGCCGACTTCGACGTCGCCGAGGCGATGATCAAGCACTTCATCAAGACCGTCCACAAGCGCGGCGCCTTCGCCGCGCCGCTCATCATCGTCTGCGTGCCCTACGGCGCGACGGCGGTGGAGGAGCGCGCGATCATGGAATCGGTGCTCGCCGCCGGCGCCCGCAAGGCGCTGCTGATCCCCGAGCCCATCGCCGCCGCCATCGGCGCAGGCATGCCCTTCGGCGAGCCGACCGGCTCGATGGTCGTCGACATCGGCGGCGGCACGACCGAGGTGGCGGTGCTCTCGCTCGGCGACATCGTCTACGCCCGCTCCGTGCGCGTGGGCGGCGACAAGATGGACGAGGCGATCATCTCCTACCTGCGGCGCCAGCAGAACCTGCTGATCGGCGAGGCGACTGCGGAGCGCATCAAGAAGACCATCGGCATCGCCCGCATGCCCGAGGACGGGCGCGGCCAGTCCATCGAGATCCGCGGCCGCGACCTCCTGAACGGCGTGCCGAAGGAGATCGAGGTGACGCAGGGCCAGATCGCCGAGGCCCTGGCCGAGCCCGTGCAGCAGATCGTCGAGGCCGTGATGGTCGCGCTGGAGGCGACGCCGCCCGACCTCGCCGCCGACATCGTGGACCGGGGCGTGATGCTCACCGGCGGCGGCGCGCTGCTCGGCGGCATCGACGCCGCCCTGCGCGAGCACACCGGCCTCGCGGTCACCATCGCCGACGAGCCGCTGAACTGCGTCGCGCTCGGCACCGGCAAGGCGCTGGAGCATCGCACCGCATTGCGGCATGTTCTGAAGGATAGCGTCTAGCCCCGAAACAGGCCTGACGGGAGCCGAAGGACTTGGCGAGACTGCGCGAAGACGCCGGCACCGAGATGGCGCGCGGATTGCGCCGGATCGGCCTTGCGCTGCTCGCCGTCGTCGCAGTCGCCCTCTTCGCGCTCTGGCGTGTGGACAATCCCCGCGTGGAGCGGCTGCGCATGGC
The DNA here is from genome assembly GCA_964352995.1 of uncultured Rhodobacterales bacterium. GTDB lineage: Bacteria > Pseudomonadota > Alphaproteobacteria > Rhodobacterales > Rhodobacteraceae > Rubrimonas. The sequence continues at coordinate 10,885 of CAYGUQ010000037.1, read as the reverse complement.
GCTGGCGGACGCGCTGCTGCCGTCGATGGCCGCGGTCTCGCGCCCGGTCGCCCGCTTCGGCTCGCTCGTCACCGACTGGGAGCGGTTCTCCGACGTCTACGACCAGAACCGCGAGCTGCGCCGCGAGATCGAGCGGCTGCGCGCCTGGCGCGACGCGGCGCGCAACCTCGAACTGGAGAACGCGCAGCTGCGCGCGCTCAACAACGTGCGGCTCGCGCCGCGGATGGGCTTCGCGACCGGCGAGGTGATCGCCGACGACGCCGGGCCGTTCGGCCACAGCGTCCTCGTCAACATCGGCGCGCGCGACGGCGTCAGCGACGGCTCGGCGGCGGTGGACGGCTCCGGGCTCGTCGGCCGCGTCGTCGGCGTCGGCGACGACTTCAGCCGCATCCTGCTGCTGACGGACTTCGACAGCCGGGTGCCGGTGAAGATCCTGCCCACGGGCCGCCGCGCGGTGCTGACCGGCGACGCCTCCGCCGCGCCGCGACGACGCCGACGACCACGAGAAGCTCGAATTCGTGCGCGTGCTGCGCTGGCGCCGGCCGAGCCCCGCCGAGGGGCCGGTGGAGCTGATCCTGCCGCCCGACGCGACCTCGTCGGCAGCGCCCGCCGCTGGACCAGCGGGCGCGGAGGCGCGGCCATGAGGGCCGAGCGGCGCGGCGTCGGCGCGCGGCGCGAGGCGCCGGTTCCTGCGCGGGCCGGCGGCGGGCTGATCCTGGAGGCGGCGTCGCTGTGCGCGCTGTTCCTGTTCGGCGCGCTGGCGATCGCCGCCAGCCTCGCGCCGATGCCGGTGCGTTTCGCGCCCGACATGCTGTTCTGCGTGCTGGCGGTCTGGGCGGTGCGCCGGCCGGGCTCGACGCCGGCCCTGGCGGTCTTCGCGCTGGGGCTCGTCCGCGACCTGCTGAGCGGCGCGCCCGTCGGCGCCGGCGCGCTCGGCCTGCTCGTCGCCATCGAGGGTCTGCGCGTCGCCCGGACCCCGCGCGCCGCCGAGGGCCTGCGCGGATGGCTGCCGGTCTGGGGCGTCGTCGGCGCCTGGGCCGCGGCGCCGTCCGTCCTGCCCTGGGCGCTGCTCACCGTCACCTTCGCGCCGGCCCCGGCCTTCGCCGACATCGCCCTGCGCTACGCCGCCACCGTGCTCACCTTCCCCCTCGCCGCCCTCACCCTCGTCTGGGCCGCGCCGGCCGAGGCGCCCGCGCCAGACGCCCGCGCGATGGCCGGAGGCGGCGCATGATACGGTTCTTCTCCCGCAGCCAGACCCGCCCGGCGGCGCCGCGCAAGCGCGCCCGGCCGGACGGGCCGTCCGTCTCGCGCCGCGTCTTCGCCCTGCTGGGGCTGCAGGCGCTCGCCGCCGGCGCGCTCGCCCTGCGCCTGCGCCAGCTGCAGATCGAGGAGGGCGAGCTCTACCGGATGATGGCGGAGGAGAACCGCATCAACATCCGCCTGCTGCCGCCGGCGCGCGGCGAGATCTTCGACCGCGCCGGCCGCCCGCTCGCCGTCAACCGCCAGAACCTGCGCGTGGTGATGGTCCGCGAGCAGGCCGGCGACGTGGAGGCCGCGCTCGACCGCCTCAGCCGCGTCACGCCGATCCCCGAGGCCGACCGCCGCCACGCCCTGCGCGAGTTCTCGCAGAAGGCCCCCTTCGTCCCCGTCACCGTGGCCGAGCATCTCGACTGGGAGCGCTTCGCGCGGATCAACGCCAACGCCCCCGCGCTGCCGGGCGTGATCCCCGAAGTCGGCCTGACGCGCTGGTATCCCGAAGGCGAGGTCTTTTCCCACGTGCTCGGCCATGTCGGCCGCGTCTCCGAGAAGGACCGCGAGGTCGAGCCCGAGGCCACCCTGCTCAGCATCCCGGACTTCCAGATCGGCAAGAACGGCGTCGAGAAGGTCGAGGAGTCGCGCCTGCGCGGCGTCGCCGGCGCCCGCCGCATCGAGGTGAACGCCGGCGGCCGCGTCATCCGCGAGATCGACCGCGAAGAGGCCGCCAGCGGCGACGACCTCCGCCTCAGCCTCGACCGCGATCTCCAGCGCTACGCCATGGCCCGCATGGGCGAGGAGAGCGCGTCGGCCGTCGTCATGGAGATCGCGACCGGCG
>CAYGUQ010000037.1:0-8693 GCA_964352995.1 uncultured Rhodobacterales bacterium | reverse complement strand
GCGACCGGCGCTTCCACTGCTGGCGGCGCGGCGGCCACGGGATGATGGACGCGCATGACGCGCTCACCCAGAGCTGCGACGTCTATTTCTACGAGGTGGCGCGGCGCGTGGGCGTCGACGCGATCTCGGCCATGTCGCGGCGCCTCGGTCTCGGCGAGCGCCCGGAGCTGGAGCAGACCGCCGTGGCGGCGGGGCTCGCCCCGACCCGCGCCTGGAAGCGCGAGGTCCACGCCGAGGGCTGGCAGCTCGGCGACACGCTCAACATCGGCATCGGCCAGGGCTACATGCTGGCGACCCCGCTGCAGCTCGCGACCATGACGGCGCGGATCGCCTCGGGCCGGGCGGTCACGCCGCGGCTGATCATCGCCGAGGGCGCCGACGCGCGGCCAACGCCCGCGCCGCCGCCGCTCGGCGTCAGCGCCGCCAATCTGGCGCTGGTGCGCGAGGGGATGGACAGCGTCGTCAACAGCCGCCGAGGCACGGCGTTGAAGTCGCGCATCTACGACGAGGCTGGCCGCATGGCCGGCAAGACCGGCACCAGCCAGGTGCGGCGCATCACCATGGCCGAGCGCGCGCGCGGCGTGATCCGCAACGACCAGCTGCCGTGGAACCGGCGCGACCACGCCCTGTTCGTCGCCTATGCGCCGGTCTCCGCGCCGCGGGTCGCCATCGCGGTGATCGTGGAGCATGGCGGCGGCGGCTCGACCGCGGCCGCGCCGATCGCGCGCGACATCATGCTGCGCGCGCTCTACGGGCCGGAGCCGCCGCTCGCCGCCTATCCGCCCGCCGAGCGCGAGGCCATCGAGCTGGAGCGCGCGCCGGTCCCCGCCGCCGAGCCCGCGGCGCCCGCGGCCGAGACCGGCCCGCGGCGGCGCGCATGATCGTCGCCGGCGCCACCCGTCCGCTCGGCTTCGGCGGCAAGCTGCTGCGCCTGAACTGGCCGCTGCTGCTGCTGACCGTGTCGAGCGCCAGCCTCGGCTTCCTGATGCTCTACTCTGTCGCCGGCGGCGACCTCGAACCCTGGGCCGGCCGGCAGATGACGCGCTTCGGCGTCGGCTTCGCCGGGATGATGGTGGTCGCGCTGATCGACATCCGGTTCTGGCGGGCGATGGCGCCGCTCGCCTACGCCTTCGGCCTCGCGCTGCTGGCGGCGGTGGAACTGATCGGAGTGGTCGGCATGGGCGCCCAGCGATGGATCGATCTCGGCCCGATCCAGCTCCAGCCCTCGGAGATCATGAAGGTCGCGCTGGTGATGGCGCTGGCCGCCTATTACGCGTGGCTGCCGCGGGAGCGGGTGTCGCGGCCGCTGTGGCTGCTGCCGCCGATCCTGCTGACGCTGGCGCCGGTGGCGCTGACGCTGATGCAGCCGGACCTCGGCACGGCGCTCCTGCTGCTGGCGGGCGGGGCCGTGATGATCTTCCTCGCCGGCGCCCACTGGCTCTACTTCGCCTTCGGGGCCGGCGGCGCGGTTTCGCTCGTCTGGCTGGTGCTGTCGTCGCGCGGGACGCCGTGGCAGCTTCTGAAGGACTATCAGTTCCGCCGCATCGAGACCTTCCTCGACCCCTCGACGGACCCGCTGGGCGCCGGCTACCACATCACCCAGAGCAAGATCGCGCTCGGCTCGGGCGGCTTCTCGGGCCGCGGCTTCATGCAGGGTACCCAGAGCCGCCTGAACTTCCTGCCGGAGAAGCACACCGACTTCATCTTCACCGCGCTGGCGGAGGAGTTCGGCTTCGTCGGCGCCTCCGGCCTGCTCTCGCTCTACGTGCTGATCCTGGTCTTCTGCGGGCTGTCGGCGATGACCAACCGCGACCGCTTCGGCGCCCTTATGACCGCAGGCGTCGGCGCGGTGTTCTTCACCTACTTCTTTGTGAACATGGCGATGGTGATGGGGTTGGCGCCGGTGGTCGGCGTGCCGCTGCCGCTGGTTTCCTATGGCGGATCGGCGATGCTCGTGATCCTCTTCGCCCTGGGTCTCGTGCAGAGCGCCCACATCCACCGCCCCGCCGCCGTCTGAGGCGCGCGGCCGCCCGCCCGTCCAGAGCCCAGCACCGGAGCCGCCATGCCCGCCGCAAGCAAGCCGCCCATCGTCCTTCTCGCCGTGGAGGAGGAGGACGGCGCCGCCTGGGCCGCGGAGATCGAGGCCGCCGCCGCGGCGCAGGGCCTCGACATGCGGCTCGTCCGGCCCGGCGAGACGCCGCCGGAGACGGTGGAGCACATGATCTTCGCCGGCTCCGGCCCGGTGCGCGACTTCACGCCCTTCACCGGGCTGCGCGCGATCCATTCGATCTGGGCCGGCGTGGAGAAGGTGCTCGCCATCCCCACCCTGCCCGCCGACGTGCCGCTCTGCCGCATGGTCGAGCCGGGCCTGCGCTGGGGGATGACCGAGTATGTCGTCGGCCATGTGCTGCGCCGCCATCTCGGGATCGACGGCTTCCTCGCCGGCCCCGAGGCGCGCTGGGCCGAGCCCGTCCCGCCGCTGGCGCGCGACCGGCGCGTCGGCGTGCTCGGCCTAGGCGAGCTCGGGGCGGACGCCGCCCGCGCGCTCGCGGCGCTCAACTTCGACGTCGCCGGCTGGAGCCGCAGCCCCAAGTCGATCCCAGGCGTGGCGTGTCATAGCGGCGAGGACGGCCTCCCGGCCCTGCTCGCGCGCAGCGAGATCCTCGTCTGCCTGCTGCCAGCCACGCCGCAGACCGCGAACCTGCTGGACGCCGCGCGGCTGGCGCTGCTGCCCGCAGGCGCGGCGATCGTCAACGCCGGGCGCGGCGAACTCATCGATGATTCGGCGCTGCTGGAGGCGCTCGACGCCGGCCGCGTCGGCCACGCGACGCTCGACGTATTCCGCGTCGAGCCGCTGCCCAAGGATCACCCATTCCGCGCCCACCCGCGCGTCACCGTGACGCCCCATGTCGCCTCGGCGACGCGTCCCGCCACCGCGGCGCCGGAAATCGTTTCACAGATATTACGGTTTCAGACCGGAGAACCGCTGCGGCACGTTGTGGACCGGCGGCTGGGGTATTAATTTCCCCCGTACAGGGTGGGAGCGCGAGTATGGGCGACAGCGGCGAGAAGCAGCACGGAACGTTCTGGGGGCGCTGGCGCGCCAACTTCCTGACCGGCATCGTCGTGATCGCGCCGCTCTATCTGACGATCTGGCTGATCTGGTCGTTCGTCAGCATCGTCGACTACAAGGTCGAGCGCCTGTTGCCGAGCGGCTACAACCTTACGGACTACCTGAACTTTCCAGGCTATGGCCTTGCGATCTTTGTAGTTTTCACGGCGATGATCGGCGCTATGGCGAAGAACCTCTTCGCCGCGCAGGTCATCGGTTGGGGCGAGCGGATGCTCGACCGGCTGCCGATCATCCGCTCGATCTACAACGCCATCAAGCAGATCGCCGAGACCGTCCTGGTGCAGTCGAAGTCGAGCTTCGAGCGCGCCTGCCTCGTGGAGTATCCGCGCAAGGGGCTCTGGGCGGTCGCCTTCATCTCGACCGCCACACGCGGCGAAGTTCTTGAAAAGACAGGTCATTCGGAGATGCTGAGCGTCTTCCTGCCGACCACGCCGAATCCCACCTCCGGCTTCCTGCTTTTCGTGCCGCGCAAGGACGTCGTGGAGCTCGACATGAGCGTCGAGGAGGCCGCGAAGCTCATCATTTCCGCTGGGCTAGTCTCGCCGACCGAGGCCGGCGCCCGCCAGACCCCCCTGCCGCCGATCCCGGCCGCCGCGGAGTAGCGCCCCCGTTCCGCCGGGGCCCCGCCGCGCCCGCGTCGCCTGTGCGATCAGCTCGACGCGGCGGCGGGCCGCTCCGACCGCCTCGCGGGCCGCGGCGGGGCAGGGTTGGCCTCGCGCATCGAAGCGAGGATCCGCAAAGCCTCAAGATGCAGCCGCCGCGGGCTCGGCGGCGTCTCGGCAGACTTGAGCGCCGCCACCGTCACGACGACCAGCCTCTCGTTGATCTGCGCGATGGCGCGGCACCTGCGCCCGATGGAAAGGCCGCCGTCGGGCGTCGCGTCCTCCACCACCACGAAGACCGCGTCGCCCTCGCGACGGGCGCTCAGCACGTTCAGCGACGGGCCGAGGCCGAGGCCGAGGGCCTTCCAGCCGCCCGGCGCGGCGGCTTCCGCGGCCATCAGGTCGAGCGCCTCGCCCAGCCTGTCCTCCGGCGCCAGCGCCGCCGCGCTGACCGAGACCATGCGCATCACCGACGGCGCGACCGCCGCGTCGCACGGCGCGAACTGCGCCACCGCCGCGGCGCCGTCGGTGAGCAGCGCCCCGGAGCGCACGCAGAGGTCTTCCGGCGGCGCCAGCGCGACCCGCCGCCCGTCCGCCAGAAGGGCGAGGCCCCGCCCCTCCGCGACCGGCGGGCCGGCGTCGACCGACACCAGCGGCGTCGCGTCCAGACCTCCCTGCGCCGCGCAGCCGCCGAGAACCGCGCCGACCAGCAGCAGCGCCGGGCCGGCCAGCAAGCGCGCCACCCTCAGAGGTCGGAATAGACGTGGCGCTCGCCGTCCTTGCCCGGATGGGTCACCGCGCCGTCCTTCGCGCCGCCGACGAGCTGGGCGTACTTCCACAGCGCGCCCGCGCCGTAGAGCGTCTCGCGCTGGCCGGCCCACTCCTTGCGGCGCGCCTTCAGCTCCTTGGCCGAAAGCTTCACCTCGATGGTGCCCTTCTTGGCGTTCAGCTTGATGACGTCGCCGTTGCGGACAAGCGCGATGGGGCCGCCGACCGCGGCCTCCGGCCCGACATGGCCGACGCAGAAGCCGCGCGTGGCGCCCGAGAAGCGGCCGTCGGTGATCAGCGCGACCTTCTTGCCCATGCCCTGCCCGGAAAGCGCGGCGGTGGTCGACAGCATCTCGCGCATGCCGGGGCCGCCCTTCGGCCCCTCGTTGCGGATCACGATGACCTCGCCTTCCTCGTACTGGCGCTTCTTCACCGCCTCGAACGCGTCCTCCTCGCATTCGAAGACGCGGGCGGGCCCCTCGAACACCATCTCCTTGCCGCTCATCCCGGCGACCTTCACGATGGCGCCTTCAGGCGCGAGGTTGCCCTTGAGGCCGACGACGCCGCCGGTCTTGCTCAGCGGCTTCTCGATGGAGTGGATCACCTTGCCGTCGGGCGTGCCCTCCACGCCTTCCAGCGCTTGCGCAAGGGTCTGCCCGGAGGCTGTCATGCAGTCGCCGTGCAGCAGCCCGGCGTCGAGCAGGATGCGCATGACGCGCGGCACGCCGCCGACTTCGTAGAGATCCTTGGCGACGTACTTCCCGCCGGGCTTGAGGTCGACGAAATAGGGCGTCGACTTGAACACCTCGCAAACGTCGAGCAGGTCGAAGCGGATGCCCGCCTCATGGGCGATGGCCGGCAGGTGCAGCCCCGCGTTGGTGCTGCCGCCGGTGCAGGCCACGACGCGCGCGGCGTTCTCCAGCGACTTGATGGTGACGATGTCGCGCGCGCGGATGTTGCGCGCCACCAGCTCCATCACCGCGCGGCCCGACGCCTCGCAGAACTGATCGCGGCTCTCGTAGGGCGCGGGCGCGCCGGAGGAGTTGAGCAGCGCCAGCCCGATCGCCTCGGAGACGCAGGCCATGGTGTTCGCCGTGAACTGCCCGCCGCAGGCGCCGGCCGACGGGCAGGCCACCTTCTCCAGCTTCTCCAGCTCGCAGGCCGAGAGCGTGCCGGCCTGCTCGCGGCCCACGGCCTCGAACACGTCCTGCACGGTCACGTCGCGGCCCTCGAACCGCCCCGGCAGAATCGAGCCGCCATAGATGAAGACTGAGGGCGTGTTGAGCCGCACCATGGCCATCATCATGCCCGGCAGCGACTTGTCGCAGCCCGCGAGCCCGACGATGGCGTCGTAGGCGTGGCCGCGCATGGTCAACTCCACCGTGTCGGCGATGGCCTCGCGCGAGGCGAGCGAGGAGCGCATGCCCTCATGGCCCATCGCAATGCCGTCGGTCACGGTGATGGTGGTGAACTCGCGCGGGGTGCCCTTGGCCTCCTTGACGCCGAGCTTCACCGCCTGCGCCTGCCGGTTGAGGGCGATGTTGCAGGGCGCGGCCTCGTTCCAGCATGTCGCGACGCCGATGAAGGGGCGGTGGATCTCCTCCTCCGTCAGCCCCATGGCGTAGAAATAGGAGCGGTGCGGCGCGCGCGACGGCCCTTCGGTCACGTGGCGGCTGACGAGCCGGCTCTTGTCGAAGGTCTTCGCGTCCATCTGGCTTTCCTCGCGCTCGCTGTTCGGTCCCGCCCTGCCGGGGGTCGCACCATAGCGCCGGCCCGCGCGCCGCTTCAATCTCCCCCGGTCGCGCCCGCCTGCGGCGTTGCGGCCTTCCCGGCGCGGCGCCGAAGGGGGTTCCAAGAGGCCGCGCGCGCCCCCATCCTCTTTGCAGCGGCGGTCTCAGCCGCCGCGCCACTGAGAGGAGGAAGCCATGACCGGCACAGGCAAGGCCCCGCTCGACACGGGCCGCACGCCCGAGACGCCAGACCGCGCAGCCCGCTTCGCAGAGATCGAGCGGCGCGAAGGCGCCGCGCCAGGCGCGAAGGAGATGGCGATCACCCGCCGCCCGCGCGCCGAGGACCAGTCGACGCGACTCGCCCGTTTCCTGGACATCGACCACCGCGCCGACGGCTGAAGTCGCGCCCGGCGCGGCCCCGGACGGCGGCGCCGGGCGCGAACGACGGGCCGGCTTCTCGGCAGGGCCCCAATAATCCGACAATTGAGGGGGTGTGACGGAAATCACTTTGCCCCTGCGCACAGACGCGTAGTCTTGTCGAAGCACATCGCTTTGGGAGGCTCGACCATGCGCATGCATTTCACAGACAAGACATTCACGCGCGCCCTGACCGGCGCGGTGGTCGCGACGATGACGCTCTCCGCCCCGCTGAGCGCGCAGGCCGACGCGGGCTCGTTCATCGGCGGCGTCGTCGGCGGCATCATCGGCGGCGCCATCGGCTCGGCGGCGACCAAGGAGCGGACGGTGGTGCGCGAGCGCGTCGTCACCCGCCCCTCCGTCAACACCTATGAGCGCGAACAGAATCGCAACGTCCAGAACGCGCTGAACTATTTCGGCTTTCCCGCCGGCACGCCCGACGGCGTGATGGGCCGGCGCTCCCGCTCGGCGATCTCCGACTATCAGGCCACCATGGGCTTCCCCGTGACCGGCTACATCGCCGACTACGAGCGCGACTTCCTGCTCTCGGCCTTCGCCCGCGCCCAGTCCAACACCATGCAGGCCGCCCAGCTCGCCGCGCAGTACGGCGGCCAGCGCGGCATCCTGATCGCCTATCGCGGCAATCAGTCCACCGGCGCCGTCATGAACGTGCAGCCGATGATTCCCCAGCCGCAGGTCATCGTGCAGCAGCCGCAGCCGCAGGTCTTCGTCCAGCAGCCGCAGCCGCAGGTCGTGATCCAGCAGCAGCAGCCGCAGCCGCAGGTCGTGATCAACAACACCGCGCCGGCCCCGCAGGCGCCGGTCGCCGCGGCGCCCGCTCCCGCGCCGCAGACGCAGGAAGTCGCCGCGGCGGCCCCCGAGCCCGCCGCCCCGGCCGTGGCGATGATGCCCAGCTTCATCGGCGGCGCCGTCGAGGCGTCCATGGCCAGCTACTGCAACAAGACGAGCCTCGTGACCTCGACCAACGGCGGCATGCTGACGGCGGCGTCGATGTCGCAGGACGTGGGCGTCGCGCTCGGCGAGCAGTTCTGCCTCGCCCGCACCTACGCCATCGCCGAGGGCGAGCAGCTCACCGCCTCGGTTCAGGGCGTGACGCTGGCGCAGATGCAGGAGCAGTGCGGCGCCTTCGCGCCCACCATGCGCGAATACGTGGCCGCGATGGTCGCCAAGAACCCGGCCGACGCGACGTCGGACCTGCAGACCTTCGTCATCAACACCGGCATGAACCCGTCGCAGCTCTCCAGCAACGCCAAGATCTGCCTGTCGATCGGCTACCGCTCCGACAACGCCGACGTGGCGCTCGCCTCGGCGCTGGTGCTGGTGGGCCTCGGCGAGGCCGCCTATGGCGAGATGCTGGCGCACCACATGGCGCAGGGCTTCGGCGCGCCGAAGCGGCTCGACCGCGCGGCCGACTGGTACGACGCGACCGTCTCGGCGATCGAGGGCGGCGCGGTCCGCGTCGTCGCGCCGGGCCAGAGCGAGCGCCCCGCCATGCTGCGCGCCGCCGCCGTCTCGCTGCGCGGCGGAACGCCGACCCGGGCCGCGCCGCAGCAGGCCGTGCTGCCGAGCTTCGGGATGCCCACCGCGCCGGCGCAGACCGTCAACAACTGAGACGCGGCGCCTGAGCGCCTCATCGGGCGGTCCCGTCGGGGCCGCCCTTTCTCGCCGGTCCGCCGCGCCTGAACTCCTGCTCGCGCACCGTCACGCCCCATGCGGCGCCCTCCGCCTCGGCGGCGAGGACGAACCCGTGACGCTCATAGAGCCGCCGCGCCGCGTCGAGCCCCGCGAAAGTCGTGAGCCACGCCGCCCCGCCGTGGCGCGCGTCGACATGCGCCGTCGCCTCCGCCATGAGCCGCCCCCCGAGCCCCGTTCCCCGCGCCCGCTCCGCCACGATGAACCAGCGCAGATGCGCGCCGCGCCCCTGCGACGCGGGATCGTGCAGGTCGAGGATCAGCGAGCCGCACAGCCCCTCGCCGTCCGCCGCGATCAGGCAGAGGTCGTCGGGCGCCCGGCGCGCGGCGA
>CAYGUQ010000036.1:16837-17718 GCA_964352995.1 uncultured Rhodobacterales bacterium | reverse complement strand
GCCCGAAGCGCATCCGGGTCTTGATCGTCGACTCGCTCAGCCCGAGCTCAGCGAGCGCGGCCCGCTTCTGGGCGTCCGTTAGCTTCTTCTTGCGTAGGAGCGCGTTCGCCTTCTTGGCGACCTCGCGGTGCGCCTCGGTCGCGGCGAGCTTCTCTTGGAGGCGCTCGATCGCGTCATCGTCGGTCGAGCGGATCGCGGTCGACTTGCCGAGCCCGAGGAGGCGGCGAGCGCCGCCGCGCCCGCCAGCGCCGCCCGGCGCGTCATGGCCATGGTCATCGCGTTCAGTCTCCGTCCAGCGCGTTGAAGCCGAGCCCGACGCCCAGCGCCGGGGCCAGCGTGAGCTCGGCGAAGTCGCGCAGCAGCGCGACCTGGATGCGCAGGCGGCGATAGGCCTCCAGCCCCTCCGCCGTCTCGAGCGCCGCCGCCATCGGGGCCGGCGCGACCTCTGCCGCGGCGCGCGCGCCGTCGAGCCGGCGGCGCAGCGCCTCGGCCTGCTCCGCGGCGAGCGCGGGGATGAAGGCGCGCGCCGCGAGATCGTCGAGCGCGGCGAGCGCGAGCCGGATGTTGCGCAGGGGCCGCCCCGACCGCCACGCCTCCGCCTTGCGGGGCCAGACCCGCTCGCCGTCGCCCATCGGTCGGCCGAGGCGCAGGTCGGCGAGGCCCTCCAGCCCCGTCGCGAAGGCGCGGTAGAAGGCGGTCAGCGCCTCGTCGGCGTCGCGGTAGGGCGCGCCGTCGGGCGCCTCCATCGCGGCCGCGTAGCCGCCGCGCCAGTCGGCGTCGACCGCGGCGGCGGTGGCGGCGAGGTCGGCCGAGACGGCGGCGACGAGCCGGCAGGCGTAGCCCTCCAGCGCCGGTGCGTCGGCGTCGAACATCAGCGGCAG
>CAYGUQ010000036.1:12158-16827 GCA_964352995.1 uncultured Rhodobacterales bacterium | reverse complement strand
TCGAGCGCCGTCAGCCCCCGCGCCGCGATGGAGACCTCGGCGTATTCGGCCGGGTCGTCGGCGGCGGCGTCGCGGTCCGCCAGCAGCCGGGCGAGCGTGCGCGGGGTCGCGCCGCGCGCGTCGGGCCAGAAGGCGATCGCGGCGCCGCGGCCGTCGGCCTCCAGCGGGCCGAAGCTCAGGTGCGCGACGCCCATCCAGGCGTCGAAGGCGGCGTGATAGGCGGCGTCGAGGGCGGCGCGGTCTGCGTCGCCGCCGCAGCGCGCCCGCGCCGCATCGGCCAGTTCCGCGGTCGCGGCGGCGAGGCGGGCGAAGCGCGGCAAGGCGTGGCCCTCGACCGCGGCCGACACCCGCGCCGCCGCGTCGCGCGCCTCCGGGGCGCCGGGCGCCGGCGCGTCCTCGGCGGCGCTTTCGGATCGCTTCGCGTTCTGGGCGGCGACGGGCTGGGCTGCGAGGGGCGGCGGCGCAACCGTCTGGGCCAGCGTCAGCGCGAGGAGGGCTGCGAGCGGCAGGCGCATGTCAGAGCGACTCCAGAAAGCGGATCAGGGCGTCCCGGTCGGGCTTCGCCATGGCGGCGACGGCGTCGCGCGCGGGCTGCGCCTCGCCGCCATGCCAGAGCACCGCCTCCATGAGCGTACGCGCCCTGCCGTCGTGAAGGAACCCCGCCTCCGGAGACACCGTCTGCGCGAGGCCGACGCCCCAGAGCGGCGGCGTGCGCCATTCCCGCCCCGTCGCGACGCCGTCCGGCCGCCCGTCCGCCAGCCCCTCGCCCATGTCGTGCAGCAGCAGGTCGGTGTAGGGCCAGACGAGCTGGAAGCTCTGCTCGTCGCGCCCCGCCAGCCGGTGCGTCGCGAAGCTGGGGCGGTGGCAGGCGGCGCAGCCGGCCTCGTGGAACAGCGCCTTGCCGCGCAGCGTCTGCGGGTCGCCCACGTCGCGGCGGGCCGGCACGGCGAGGTTGGCGCTGTAGAAGGCGACGAGGTCGAGCGCCGCGTCGTCCACCTCGAAACCGCCCTGCTCGGGCTGGCCGCCATGGGGCGCCGCGCGGCAGGCGGCCTGCGCCGCCGTGCAGTCGCCCCAGACCGCGGGGTCGAGCGGCGTGGAGAGCCCCATGTCGCCGGAGAACGCCCCGGCGGCCTGTTCGCGCAGCGTCGGCTCGCCCGCCTTCCAGCCGAAGCGCCCCAGCATCGGCCGGTCGAACTGCGCCGACCAGACGACCGAGGCGCGCCCGCTGATCCCGTCGCCGTCCGCGTCGTCGGGGTCGGCCAGCGCGAGGATGTCCGCGGCGGGGATCGCCTCCAGCAGCCCCAGCCCGATCATCGGCGGCGCGACGCGCGGCGAGAGCATCGCGTCCGGCCCGAGCGGGCCGTAGGCGAGGTCCTCCAGCCGCCACGCAGGCGCGCGCAGCGAGACGGTGTCGCCGCCGGCGAGCGGAACGGGCCGCTCGGTCCACTCCACGACGACGCGCGCCTCGGCGGCGTGGCCGGCGACGGCGTGGTCCTGGATCTGGCCGCCATAGGCGGGGTGCGGCGCGGTCGCCAGCCAGCCCTCGATCTCCGCCGCCAGCGGGTCGTCGCCGGGGGCGCGCACGGGCGTCGAGATGCGCACCAGCATCGTGTCGGCGCCGTCGTCCGGGCCGTCGGGGGCGTGGCCGCGCCCGTCCTTGAGGTGGCAGGACTGGCAGCCGCGCGCGTTGTAGAGCGGACCGAGACCGTCCGACGCGATGGTGGAGGACTGCGCCGTCACCCAGAGCCGCCGGAACAGCCCGTTGCCGAGCTTGAAGGTCAGCTCCTGCGCGAAGCTCAGGTTCTCGGCCGGCCAGCTGAACGCGTTGGCGTCGAGGCTGCGCCGCGTCGTGCCCGCGCCGCCGGCGTTCTCCTCGAAAGGCTGGGGTGTGGAGAAGTCCGCCGGCGGCGCCGTCACGGCGGCGACCCGCGCCGCCTCCGCCGCGGTCCGCGGAACGACGGGCAGATGCGGGTCTTCGGCGAGGCCCCCCGCGACCGCCGGAGCGGCCGCGAGCGCGATCATGGCGAGGCGCAGGCGCATGGGCTTACTGGAACACCGCCTGCGGATCGTCGAGGCTGTCGGAGCCCTCGAAGGCGATCGGCGTCAGCGCCAGCGCCCCAACGGCGCGCTCGATCTCGCGGGTCTGCGCGATCAGCGCCTCGACGCCGCCCATCACCAGCGCCTCGCCGGCGGCGTTCCCGCGGGCGAGCATCATGTCGTAGGCGAAGCCGGCCTCCGCGGCGATCTTGATCTCGCCCAGCGCCAGCACGGTGCGGTCGAGCGCGGCGCGCAGCGCGGCGTCGGCGGCGGGGTCGGCGGCGGCCACGAGGTCGGCGGGCGAGGGGCCCGCCACGACCGTGCCGTCGATTCGCACGTAGCGGCCCAGATAGACGTTGCGCACGCCCAGCCCGTCGTAGAAGTGGCTGTTGTGGGTGTTGTCGGAGAAGCAGTCGTGCTCCTCCTCGGGGTCGTTCAGCATCAGGCCGAGCTTCATGCGCTCGCCGGCCTGCTCGCCGTAGCTGAGGCTCCCCATGCCGGTGAAGATCGCGATGACGCCGGCCGCCGGGTCGGCCTCCAGCGCGGCGCGCGCGGCGCCGTCCCCGGCCCACTGCGCCGCCATCCAGTCGAGATCGTCCACGAGCAGCCCGGTGGCGGCCTTGAGGTAGGCGCCGCGCCGCGCGCAGTTGCCGTTGGTGCAGGCGTCGCCCGCGGCGTAGTCGGTCCAGGGCCGCGCGCCGGCGCCGGCCTCATGGCCGTTGAGGTCCTGCCCCCAGAGCAGGAACTCCACCGCGTGATAGCCCGTGGCGACGTTGGCCTCCACGCCGTCCGCCTCGTGCAGCACGTCGCGCAGGAGCGCGGCGTCGATGGTCGTCGCGTCGACCTCGCCGCCCGACAGCGCGAAGCGCGGCGACGCCACGACGTTGATCGCGGCGTAGGGGTTCTCGTCGGTCGCCCCGCCATAGGAGGCGTCGACATAGTCGATCAGCCCCTCGTCGAGCGGCCACGCGTTCACCTGGCCCTCCCACGCGTCGACGATGGGGTTGCCGAAGCGGAAGACCTCGGTCTGCTGATAGGGCACGCGCGCGGCGAGCCACGCCGCGCGGGCGGCCTGCAGCGCCTCGGCCGAGGGCGCGGCGATCAGCCGGTCCACGGCTTGCGCGAGCCTGCTGGCGGACGTCGCGCTGTCGCCATAGGCGGCCTCCGCGATGTCGGCGTAGGCGTCGATCACGGCGTCGGGCGCGGGCGCCTCGGCGAGGGCCGCGGCGGGCGCCAGCAGAAGGGCGCAGGCGAAGGGGCGCAGGGCCATGGTCAAGTCCTCTCGTTCTCTGGTCCGCTGCGCCGCGCGCGGCGCTCGGAAAGGGCGCGGCGCGCTCGTCCGCGCCCGGGCCGGCGCATGCGTGCGGGTCCGCGCCGGGCGCGGCGGCGCGCGCCTGCATCGTGATCGGTTGCCGCCGGTCGGCGAGCGCGTCGGCCGGCGAGCGCATTCAGAGCGAAATGCTCGGGAATTGTCAAATCCGATTTTTTCACTCGGACTTTACGTCGCGCCCCGGGGCCGCCTGCGTCGCTGCGCCGCGCGGCCCTGCGCCGAAACGTCGGCGGTAGGCGGCGGCGAAGTGCCCGGCGCTGGCGAAGCCGGTCGCCTCGGCCAGCGCGGCGGCGGACAGATCGACGCCGCGCGCCATCTCCCGCGCCGCGTCGAGCCGGAGGTCGCGGTAGAGCGCGGCGAGCGTCCGGCCCGTGGCGGCGACGCAGTCGCGGTCGAGCTGGCGGCGCGAGAGGCCCGCGAGCCGCGCCAGCGCCTCCGGCGGCAGCGGATCGGCGAGATGGCTCTCCATCAGAGCCACCGCCTGCGCAAGCGCGCCCTTCTTCAGCCCCAGCCGCGCCGCGGCGCCGGGCGTCTGGGCGCCTTCCGCCGGGCGGATCGACAGGTGCACGAACCAGTCGCCGACCTTGCGCGCGAAGGCCGCGCCCTGCCGCTCGGCGATCAGCGACAGCATCATGTCGAGCGCCGCGGCGCCGCCGGCGCAGGTCAGCCGGTCGCGGTCCCGCACGAAGGCCTGCCGGGCGAGCAGCAGGGCGGGGTCATGGGCGGCCAGCGCGTCGGCGTGCTCCCAGTGCACCGTCATGCGCCGCCCCGCCATCACGCCCGCGCGCGCCAGGATCGCCGGCCCGCCCGAGACGCCGCCGAGCGCCAGCCCGCGCCGGGCCGCGAGCCGCAGCCAGCCGAGCGCGCGCGCGTCCTCGAACGCCATCGGGTCGCCGCCGGCGCAGACGAGGATCAGGTCGACGGCGGGCGGCTCGGCGCCGGCGTCCTGCGCGCAAGGAACGGCGAGCCCGCCGGAGCTCTCCGATGAGCGCCCGCGCGGCGCGACGTGCAGCCAGCGATAGAGCGTCCCGCCCGAAAGCGTGTTGGCCGCCCGCAGCGGCTCGACCGCCGCGGCGTAGGACATCAGCGCGAAGCCGGGGATCAGCAGGAACGCGACGGTGAAGGGCCTTTGTCCAGTCTGCGGCATGATCTGTCCAGATCGTTGCTCCCGCCGCCAGCCTTTGCGCGCGAAGCTGGGCCGGTCAACCGCGACGGAGCCCGCGCCGATGCGCCTGTCCGCCCTCACCCTGCTGCGCGAGGCGTTCTCGCCGGAGCGCACGCCCGTCTGGCGCGCGCCGGAGC
>CAYGUQ010000036.1:0-12148 GCA_964352995.1 uncultured Rhodobacterales bacterium | reverse complement strand
GGCGGGCATGGGCTGGCGACCGCCTACTATCTCGCCAAGGAGTTCGGCGTCGCGAACGTCGCGGTGGTGGAGAAGGGGTGGCTCGGCTCCGGCAATGTCGGCCGCAACACCACCATCATCCGCTCCAACTACCTGCTCGACGGCAACATCCCGTTCTACGAGCACTCGATGAAGCTGTGGGAGGGGATGGAGCAGGACTTCAACTACAACGCCATGGTCAGCCAGCGCGGCGTGCTCAACCTCTGCCACAGCGACGCGCAGCGCGACGCCTACGCCCGCCGCGGCGCCGCGATGCGGTTGCACGGCGTCGACGCGGAACTGCTGGATGCGGACGGCGTGCGCGCCCTCGCCCCGTTCCTGAACTTCGACGACGCGCGCTTCCCGATCAAGGGCGGCCTGCTGCAGCGGCGCGGCGGCACCGCGCGCCACGACGCGGTGGCCTGGGGCTACGCCCGCGGCGCCGACCTGCGCGGGGTCGACCTGATCCAGAACGCCGAGGTCACCGGCTTCCTGCGCGAGGGCGGCCGCATCGTCGGGGTGCAGACGACGCGCGGCGCCATCCGCGCAGGCAGGATCGGCGTGGCGGTGGCGGGAAACACCTCCCGCGTGATGGCGCTCGCCGGCTTCGACCGGCTGCCGATCGAGAGCCACGTCCTGCAGGCCTTCGTCTCGGAAGGCCTGAAGCCGATCATCCCCGGCGTGATCACCTACGGCGCTGGGCACTTCTACATCAGCCAGTCCGACAAGGGCGGGCTGGTGTTCGGCGGCGACATCGACGGCTACGCCTCCTACGCCCAGCGCGGCGGGCTGGCTGTCCTGGAGGACGTCGTGGAGGCCGGCATGGCGCTGATGCCGATGATCGGCCGCGCCAAGCTGCTGCGCAGCTGGGGCGGGATCATGGACATGAGCATGGACGGCTCGCCGATCATCGACCGCACGCCCGCCGAGGGGCTCTATCTCAACGCCGGCTGGTGCTACGGCGGCTTCAAGGCGACGCCGGCCTCGGGCTGGCATTTCGCCCATCTCATCGCGAAGGACGAACCGCACCCCGTGGCCGCCGCCTACCGGCTCGACCGCTTCCGCACCGGGCGCACCATCGACGAGAAGGGGATGGGGCCTTGGCCGAACCTGCACTGAGCGGCCCGGGAGGCGCGCGCCCATGATCATCGACCACCCGCTCTGCGGCCCCCGCGACGCGCGCGAGTTCACCGTGCTGGGAGACGCCGCATGGATGGACCGGCCCGACCCCGCCGCGCCCGACGCGCTTGAGGCCTTTCACGCCTACGCCTGCCTGCGCGCCAACCCCGCCGGCGTCACCCGCGAGCTCTGGTATCACGAGCAGGGCGACCGGAGCTGGCTCATCGTCACCCGCGACACCCTCAGCCACGCCGTGCTGAAGGTCGAGCTGGCCGAGGACGTCGCCCGCGCGGCGAAGGCGGCGCGATGACCGGCGCGCGCCTCCCCTCGGGCGGTCTGATCGACCGCGCGCGGCCGCTGGGCTTCACCTTCGACGGCAAGCCCTTCGCGGGGTTTCAGGGCGACACGCTGGCCTCGGCGCTGATCGCGAACGGCGTCAGGGTCATGGGCCGCAGCTTCAAGTATCACCGCCCCCGCGGCGCGCTGACCATGGGTTCGGAGGAGCCCAACGCGCTGGTCGGCGTCGGAGAGGGGCCTGACCACGAGCCCAACGTCCGCGCCACGACGCTGGAGCTGCGCGAGGGCCTGACGGCCGTCAGCCAGAACCGCTGGCCTTCCCTGCGCTTCGACGCGCTGGCGCTGAACGACCTCGCCGCGCCGCTGCTCGGCGCGGGCTTCTACTACAAGACCTTCATGTGGCCGGCGGCCTTCTGGGAGAAGGTCTACGAGCCGCTGATCCGCCGCGCGGCGGGGCTTGGCGCGCTTTCCGGAGCGCCGGCGCCGGGCCGCGAGGACCGCGCCTTCGCCCATTGCGACCTGCTGGTGATCGGCGCCGGCCCGGCGGGCCTCGCCGCCGCGCTGGCCGCCGGCCGCGCGGGCCTGCGCGTCATCCTAGCCGACGAGGACGCGCGCCCCGGCGGCCGGCTGCTCGCCGAGAGGCTGGAGGTCGGGGGCGCTTCCGGGGCCGACTGGGCCGCGGGGGCATGGGCGGAGCTGGCGTCGATGCCGGAGGTGCGGCTGATGCCGCGCGCCTGCGTCTTCGGCGTCTATGACGGCGGCGTATACGGCGCGCTCCAGCGCACGCCAGAGGGGCCGGCGCGCACCGTCTACTGGCGCATCCGCGCCCGCCGGGCCGTGCTCGCGACCGGGGCGACCGAGCGGCCCGTCGCCTTCCCCGACAACGACCGCCCCGGCGTGATGCTGGCCGGCGCCGTCCGCGCGCTTCTCAACCGCTGGGCGACGCTGGCGGGCAGGCGCGCGACGGTCTTCGCCGCCCATGACGAGGCCTGGCGCACCGCCGCCGACCTCGCCGCCGCCGGCGCGGAGGTTCGCCTCGTGGACGCGCGCGAGGACGCTCCGGGGGAAGCGCCGGCGGGCGTCGAACTCGTCCGCGGCGGCCGGGTGACCGGAACGCGCGGCCGCCTCGGGCTGACGGGCGTGCGCGTGCGCGACGGGCGGGGCGCGGAATGCTGGCGCGAGGCCGACATCCTCGCCGTCTCCGGCGGCTGGAGCCCCGCCGTCCACCTCACCTGCCACCACCGCGGCCGGCCGGTCTGGCGCGAGGACGTCGTCGCCTTCGTCCCCGGCCCCGACCTGCCGCCGGGCCTCAGCGTCGCCGGCGCCGCCGCCGGCGCCGTCTCCACCGCGGCGGCCCTGCGCGAGGGCGACGCGGCGGGGCGCGAGGCCGCCGAGGCGATGGGCCGCAAACCCGTGCGCGCCGATCCGCCCGCGGCGGAGGACGCCCCTGTCGCCGCCGCCGCCTTCTGGCTGGTCGAGGGCGTCAAGGGCCGCGCCTGGGTCGACTACCAGAACGACGTGACGGTGAAGGACATCGCCAGCGCGCAGGCCGAGGGCTTCGGCGCTGTGGAGCATCTCAAGCGCTACACCACCATGGGCATGGCGACCGATCAGGGCCGCGTCGGCGCCGTGCTCGGCCTCGGCGTGCTGGCCTCGCTGACCGGGCGCAGCGTCGCGGAGACCGGCACGACGATCTTCCGCCCGCCCTACGCGCCGGTCCCGCTCGCCGCCATCGCCGGCGCAGGCGGGGCGCACGGCTTTCGCCCCACCCGCCGCGCGCCGACCCATGGTTGGGCCGAGAAGCGGGGCGCGGTCTTCGTCGAGGTCGGCCCGTGGCTGCGCGCCCAGTACTTCCCGCGCCCCGGCGAGACCGGCTGGCGCCAGACGGTCGACCGCGAGGCGCTGGCCGTGCGCGAGGCCGTCGGCTTCTGCGACGTCTCCACGCTCGGCAAGATCGACGTGCAGGGCGCGGACGCGGCCGCCTTCCTCGACCGCCTCTACGCCAACCCGATGCTGAAGCTGCCGGTCGGGCGCTGCCGCTACGGCCTGATGCTGCGCGAGGACGGCTGCGTGATGGACGACGGGACGGTCGCCCGGCTCGGGGAGCAGCACTTCGTCGTCTCGACCACCACCGGCGGCGCGGCGGGCGTGTTCCGGCACATGGAGTTCTGCCGCCAGTGCCTGTGGCCGGAGCTCGACGTCTCGCTGGTCTCGATCACGGAAGGCTGGGCGCAGACGGCCGTCGCCGGCCCGCGGGCGCGCGACCTGCTCGCCCGCGTCGTCGAGGGGCTCGACCTGAGCGACGCGGCGTTTCCCTTCCTCGCCTGCGGGCGGGGACGGTTCGAGGGGGCCGAGGCGCGGCTCTTCCGCATCTCCTATTCCGGCGAGCTGGCCTACGAGGTCGCCGTTCCCGCCGGCCGCGGCGAACGCCTCGCCGAGGCGCTGGAGGCCGCCGGCGCGGACCTCGGCGCGACCCCCTACGGCACCGAGGCGATGGGCGTGATGCGCATCGAGAAGGGCCATGTCGCCGGCCCCGAGCTCGACGGGCGCACGACGCCGGCCGATCTCGGCATGGGCCGCATGGTCTCCGCGAAGAAGGACTTCATCGGCGCGACGCTGCTGCGCCGGGAGGGCCTGGCGGACCCCGACCGCCCGGCGCTCGTCGGCCTGCGGCCGGTCGAGCCCGGCGCGGGCGTCGCGGCCGGCGCGCATCTCTTCGCCGAAGCCGCGCCGGTGGACGCCGCCCACGCAGAGGGCCGCGTCACCTCCGCCGCCCATTCGCCCACGCTGGGCGAGACCGTCGCGCTGGGGCTGCTGATGCGCGGCCCCGACCGGCTCGGCGAGCGCCTCAAGGCGGCCGACCCGCTGCGCGGGCGCGAGACCGTCGTGGAGGTGGTTGCGCCCTGCCGAATCGACCCCGAGGGAGGGCGCATGCGTGGCTGAACCGTTTCTCGCCGTCGTCGCCGCGCGCCGGGGCGCGGGCGACGCGCTGTCGGCCGTCGTCGCCGCCGCATTCGGCGCGCCCCTGCCGCCGGCCGGGCGCATTACATCCTGCGGCGACTGGCGCATCATCTGGAGCGGACGGGAGAGCTGGTTCTTCGAAAGCGCCTCGGTCGCGCCGGACGCCGCGCGCGCGGCGCTCGAAGCCCTCGGCCCCGGCGCGACGTTCGTCGAGGTCGGCGACGCGTATGCGCGCTTCGTCATGGCCGGGCCGGAGGCCCGCGCCAGGTTGCAGCGGCTCGCGCCCGTCGATCTGCATCCGACGGTCTTTCCGCCAGACGCGGCCCTGCGCACCGTGCTGGAGCACATCCCCGTGCTGCTGCACGCCGCCGGCCCCGACGTGATCGAGGCGCTGGCGCCGCGCAGCATGGCCGAGGACGCCGCGCGCCTGCTGAACGGCTGAGCGCGGGCGGCGGCGGTCCCCGGGGATCACCCGTTCGGGCATGCGACGCTGACGCTCGCGAAGAGGCGGCGGCGCGGTGCTAGGGAATCGGCGCGCGCGGCGCGCCGCCGCGCGATCACCTGAGGGGAGAGACGCGCATGATCGCCTTCACCATGATCGGCACCAACGACCTGCCCAAGGCGGCAGCCTTCTACGACGCCCTGATCGCAGAAATGGGCGGCAAGCGGGCCGTCGACCTCGGCGACGCCATCATCTACGCCGGCCCCGACGGCGGCGCGCTCTTCGCGATCACCCAGCCCGCCGACGGCAAGCCCGCCTCGGTCGGCAACGGCACCATGATCGCGCTCGCCGCGCCCGACGCCGAGAGCGTCAAGCGCTGGCACGCCAAGGCGCTGGAGCTGGGCGCGGAGAACGGCGGCGACCCGGGCGAGCGCACCCGCGGGCCGCTCAGCTTCAACGCCGCCTATTTCCGCGACCTCGACGGCAACAAGCTGAACTTCTTCAACCTGCACTGAGGTTCAGGGCGTCCGGGACCGCGCAGGCGGCCCGGACGCGCCTCAGAGCCTGACCCGAAACGGAGCGTCGGGTCAGGCTCTCAGCAGTCGAGCGTCTGCGCGCGCTCCCATTCGGTCAGATGCGCCATGTAGCCCCGCCACTCGTCGTGGCGCAGCTTCAGCAGCGCCGAGACCGTTTCGGCCCCCAGCCCCGCCGTCAGCGTCGCGTCGGCCTCCAGCGCCCGCAGCGCGTCGAGCAGGTTGAGCGGCAGCCGCGGCGCGTCGGTCACCGCATGGCCCTCGGCGTACATGTCGATGTCCAGCCGCCGGCCGGGGTCGGCCTGCGTCGCAATGCCGTCGAGGCCCGCGGCGAGCAGCGCCGCGGGGTAGAGATAGGGGTTCACCGCGCCGTCGCCGAGGCGCAGCTCGAACCGCCCGCCATCGGGAATGCGGATCATGTGGGTGCGGTTGTTGCCGCCATAGGTCACCGTATTCGGCGACCAGGTGGCGCCGGAACTCGTCCGCGGCGCGTTCAACCGCTTGTAGCTGTTGACCGTCGGTGCGGCGAGCGCGGCCAGCGCCGGCGCATGGGCCATGATGCCGCCGAGGAAATGGTAGCCGAGCGCCGAGACGCCGAGCTCGCCGCCCGCGTCGTCGAACAGGTTCGTCGCGCCGTCCGCGCTCCACAGGCTCACATGGGCGTGGCAGCCGTTGCCGGTGAGGTTGGCGAAGGGCTTCGGCATGAAGGTCGCCCGCAGCCCGTGCGCCTCGGCGACGCTGCGCGCCATGTACTTGAAGAAGGCGTGGCGGTCGGCGGTCAGCAGCGCGTCGTCGTAGGCCCAGTTCATCTCGAACTGGCCGTTCGCGTCCTCGTGGTCGTTCTGGTAGGCGCCCCAGCCGAGGCTCTGCATCGCGTCGCAGATCTCGCGGATCACGTCGTAGCGCCGCATCAGCGCCGAGATGTCGTAGCAGGGCTTGTCCTGCGAGTCCGCGACGTCGGCGACCGCGCGGCCGTCCGGCGTCAGCAGGAAGAACTCGCACTCCACGCCGTGCTTCAGCCGGTAGCCCTGCGCCTGCGCCGCCGCGCAGACGCGCTTCAGCGTGCCCCGCGGCGCCTGCGGCACCTCCGCGCCGTCCATCCACAGATCGGCGGCGAGCCAGCCGACCTCGGGCTTCCACGGCAGCTGGATCAGGCTGTCGGGGTCCGGCACGGCGAAGAGGTCGGGATGCGCCGGCGTCATGTCGAGCCATGTCGCGAAGCCCGCGAAGCCCGCGCCGTCGCGCGCCATGCCGTCGATGGCGGCGGCGGGCACCAGCTTGGCGCGCATCACGCCGAAAAGGTCGGTGTAGCTGATCTGGAAGTACTTGATGCCGCGGTCGCGGGCGATGGCGCTGAGCGTCTCGGTCATGGCGCGGTCCTGTCCCTCGTTCGATGTCGCGGGGCCCTCACCCCGGCCCTCTCCCGCAGGGCGGGAGAGGGGGCGTCAGCCGCCGCCGCCTGCGCGTCGCGGCGCGGGCGCGCGCGTCAGCGGCCCGGCACCCACTCCGTTCCCGCCAGCGGCACGCCGGCCATCGCCGCGGCCTCGATGGTGAGCGCGCAGAGGTCCTGCGGCTCAAGATTGCGCACGTCTGACTTGCCGCAGGCGCGCGCGATGGTCTGCAGCTCCAGCGTCATCACGTTGAGGTAGTTGGCGAGCCTGCGCCCCCCCGCCACCGGGTCGAGCCGCGCCGCGAGCGCGGGGTCCTGCGTGGTGACGCCCGCCGGGTCGCGCCCCTCGTGCCAGTCGTCATAGGCGCCGGCCGTGGTGCCGAGCGCCTGATAATCCTCTTCCCAGCGCGGGTCGTTGTCGCCGAGCGCCACCAGCGCGGCCGTGCCGATCGAGACGGCGTCGGCCCCCAGCGCCAGCGCCTTCGCGGCGTCCGCGCCGGAGCGTATCCCGCCCGAGACGACAAGCTGCACCTTGCGGTGCATGCCGAGATCCTTCAGCGCCTGCACCGCGGGGCGGATGGCGGCGATGGTGGGGATGCCGACATGCTCGATGAAGACGTCCTGCGTCGCCGCCGTGCCGCCCTGCATGCCGTCGAGCACCACGACGTCGGCCCCCGCCTTCACGCTCAGCGCGACGTCGTAGTAGGGCCGCGAGGCGCCGACCTTGATGTAGATCGGCACGCGCCAGTCGGTGATCTCGCGCAGCTCCAGTATCTTGATCTCGAGGTCGTCGGGTCCGGTCCAGTCGGGGTGGCGGCAGGCGCTGCGCTGGTCTACGCCCTTGGGCAGCGTGCGCATCCGGGCCACGCGGTCGTTGATCTTCTGGCCGAGCAGCATCCCGCCGCCGCCGGGCTTGGCGCCCTGCCCGACGACCACCTCGATGGCGTCGGCCTTGCACAGGTCCTCGGGGTTCATGCCGTAGCGGCTGGGCAGATACTGGTAGACCAGCGTCTTGGAGTGCCCGCGCTCCTCCGCCGTCATGCCGCCGTCGCCGGTGGTGGTGGAGGTGCCGGCCAGCGTCGCGCCGCGGCCCAGCGCCTCCTTGGCCTGCGCCGAAAGCGAGCCGAAGCTCATGCCGGCGATGGTGACGGGGGTCTTGAGGACGATGGGGTTCTTCGCATGGCGGTCGCCCAGCACGACCTCGGTGTTGCAGGACTCGCGGTAGCCCTCCAGCGGGTAGCGCGACATCGAGGCGCCGAGAAACAGCAGGTCGTCGAAATGCGGCAGCTTGCGCTTCGCGCCGCCGCCGCGGATGTCGTAGATGCCGGTCGCCGCGGCGCGGCGGATCTCGGCCAGCGTCGCGTCGTCGAAGGTGGCGGACTTTCGCGGAACGGTGCGCGGAATGCGCGGCTGCTCGGTCATGCTCTGCGCGCCTCTCAGTATGCGTTGTCGATCTTGAAGTTGTAGAGCTTGCGCGCCGAGCCGTAGCGCCGGAAGCTCGCCGGATCGGCGTCCATCCCCGCGCGCGCCAGCAGGTCGGCGAGCTGCGCCAGATGCTCCTCGCGCATCTCCTTCTCGACGCAGTCGGCGCCGAGGCTGGCGACGCGGCCGCGCACAAAGAGCCGCGCCTCGTAGATCGAGTCGCCCAGCGCCTCTCCGGCGTCGCCGCAGACCACCAGCGCGCCAGCCTGCGCCATGAAGGCCGACATGTGGCCGACCGAGCCGCCGACGACGATCTCGGCGCCCTTCAGCGAGATGCCGCAGCGC
Source organism: uncultured Rhodobacterales bacterium (assembly GCA_964352995.1). Classification (GTDB taxonomy): domain Bacteria; phylum Pseudomonadota; class Alphaproteobacteria; order Rhodobacterales; family Rhodobacteraceae; genus Rubrimonas. The sequence continues at coordinate 3,621 of CAYGUQ010000036.1, read as the reverse complement.
GCCGAGGCGTCGCCCTCGATCACCAGCATCCCGCCATGGGCCGTGGCCCCGGCGGACTGGCTGGCGTCTCCGGCGACGCGCACGACGCCCGACATCATGTTCTCCGCGACGCCGGTGCCCGCGTTGCCGCGCACCGTGACCGAGGCGCGCCGGTTCATGCCGGCGCAGTAGTAGCCGACATGGCCCTCGACCGTGACGGCGATCTCGGCGTCCAGCCCGCAGGCGAGCGCATGGGCGCCGCCGGGGTTCAGCACCGTGAAGGCGCCCTCGCGCTCCGCCTTCAGCGCCGAATTGACGGCGCGCAGCGGCTGGGCGGCGAGGTCGAAGACCGCGTTCGAGGCGGCGGCGCGGGCGGTGGCGGCGGTCATGCTGCGCGGCTCCAGGCGTAGACTTCGGCGGGCTTGGGCTCCCACAGCCTTGCGTGCTCGACGCCGGGAAGCCGCGCGATGGCGCGGAACTCGCTGGCCATGGCGACCCACTGGTCGGTCTCCGCCATGACGGCGGGCTTGCAGGCGATGGGGTCGCGCAGCACCGCGAAGCCGTCGGCGGTGCCGATGGCGAAGGTGAAGAAGCCGTCGAGATCCTTCAGCGCCGCCTTCAGCGCCTCCGCCAGCGTCTCGCCCCGGCGCATCCTCTCCGCCAGATAGCCGGCCGCGACCTCGCTGTCGTTCTCGGTCTGGAAGCTCTCGCCGGCCGCGCGCAGGCGCTCGCGCAGCAGGTTGTGGTTGGAGAGCGAGCCGTTGTGCACGAGGCAGGTGTCGGCGCCGGTCGAGAACGGGTGCGAGCCGGCGGTCGTCACCGCGCTCTCGGTCGCCATGCGGGTGTGCGTGATGGCGTGGGTGCCCGAGCGGCCGGCGAGCCCGAAGCGCTCTGCCACGGCGTCGGGGTCGCCGACGCCCTTGAAGACCTCGATGGAGCGGCCGACCGACAGCACCGTCACGCCGGGCGCGCTCGCGATGAACCAGCGGCGCGCGGCGTCGCCGTCCGCCTCGGTGCGGATCACCGCGTGGTCGCCCACGACCTGCGCGTCGACGCCGGCCCCCAGCGCCTTGCCGGCCTGCGCCGCCAGCGCGGCCCAGTTCGTCCCCTCGGGGCCGAGCAGGACGAGCTTGGAGGTCGGCTCCGCCGGGCCGTAGACGGCGAAACCCGCCGAATCCGGCCCGCGCCCGCGCATCTCGTGCATCATCGACGCCATCAGGCGACCGAGGTCGCCCTGCAGCGCGTCATCCTTCAAGAACAGCCCGGCAATGCCGCACATCGATCTCGCGCCTCCCAGCCGCTGACTGTTCCGCTGATACCCGCCGGCGGATTGCGCCGCAAGAAATTAATTTTCACACGAGTAAACGAGCTACTCGGCGCTGGCGATGATCGAGAGGTAGCGGCAGGGCAGCTTCACCAGCTCCAGCGGCCCGTGCGGCGCCTCGGCGTCGAAGAACAGCGCGTCGCCGGGGTCGAGCCGGTAGTTCTTGTCCCCGTGGCGGTAGACGACGCAGCCCTCCAGCATGAACAGGAACTCCACGCCCGCGTGCTGGAAGATCGGGTAGGCGTCGCTGTCGCCGGTCAGCGTGATGAGATAGGGCTCCATCCGAACCTTGTTGCGCAGCGAGGCGCCCAGCAGCTGGTAGACATGGCCCGAGCGCGAGCCGCGCCGCTCGATGGTCAGCCCCTCGCCGCTGCGGACATAGCTCGCCTCGCGCTTGTCGTCGTACTTCGTGAAGAAGCTCGCCAGCGGAATGTTCAGCGCCTGCGCGAGGTTCTGGAGCGTGTTCAGCGACGGCGACGTCTGGCCGTTCTCGATCTTGGAGAGCATGCCGACCGAGAGCGAGGCGCTCTTTGCGAGCTCCGACATGGTCATGCCGAGCGCCGTGCGCATCTCGCGCACCTGCGCGCCGATCCACGCCTCCAGTTCCTTGGGCTGCGGCTCTCTCGGCGGGGAGGCCCCCGGCTGCTCTCCGATGATCTGGTCCATGCGCATCCATCCCCGCCGCCTGGTTCAGTATCGTCCGTCGCGCGCCCTGCCGCAATTATCGCACGCTCAGGCGGCCTTGGTGAAAATTTTTTGACTTCCATGAAAGTCCGACCGAAGCTGCGCGGCGAACGGCAGGGAGAACGGCATGACTCGTGTGGCGATCATCGGCGCCGGGCCGAGCGGACTGGCCCAGATGCGCGCGTTCGCGAAGGCGCGGGACGCGGGCGCGACCATCCCGGAGATCGTGTGCTTCGAGAAGCAGGCGGACTGGGGCGGGCTGTGGACGCTGACCTGGCGCACGGGGCTAGACGCCAGCGGCGAGCCCGTCCACGGCTCGATGTACCGCTATCTCTGGTCCAACGGCCCCAAGGAATGCCTCGAATTCGCCGACTACACCTTCGACGACCATTTCGGGCAGCCGATCCCGTCCTATCCCCCGCGGGAGGTGCTGCGCGACTACATCGTCGGCCGCGCCGGGAAGTCCGGCGTCCGCGACTGGATCCGCTTCGAGACCGTCGTGCGGCGGGTCGAGCCCTTCGGCGACGGCTTCACGGTGATCTCGGAGAACCTCGCGACGGGCGAGGAGGCTACCGACGATTTCGACAAGGTGATCGTCGCGACGGGGCATTTCTCGACGCCCAACGTCCCCGAATTCGAGGGGCTGGCCGACTTCCCCGGCCGGGTGCTGCATGCGCACGACTTCCGCGACGCGCGCAACTTCACCGGCCTCGACCTGCTGGTGGTGGGGGCGAGCTACTCCGCCGAGGACGTCGGCCTGCAGTGCTGGAAGTATGGCGCGAAGTCGGTGACGATGACGTGGCGCAGCGCGCCGATGGGCTTCAACTGGCCCGAACGGGTTGACGAGCGCCCGCTCGTCACGCGCTTCGAGGGCGACGTCGCGCATTTCTCCGACGGCTCCGCGAAGCGTTTCGACGCGGTGCTGCTCTGCACCGGCTACAGGCACCACTTCCCGTTCATGGAGGAGAGCCTGCGCCTGCGCACGCGCAACCGCCTCTATGCGCCGGGTCTCTACAAGGGCGTCGCGTGGGCGGCGAACCCGAACGTGTTCTACCTCGGCATGCAGGACCAGTGGTACACCTTCACCATGTTCGACGCCGAGGCGTGGTATGCGCGCGACGTCATCCTCGGCCGCATCGCCCTGCCGGGGCCGGACGCGATGGAGGCGGACATGGCGGCGTGGGCCGCGCGCGAGGCCGCCGTCGACGGCGGTTACATGGCGATCGACTTCCAGACGGCCTACGTCAAGGAGCTGGCGGAGGCGACGGACTATCCGCCCTTCGACCTCGCCAGCGCCGCCGCGACCTTCAAGTCGTGGAAGCGCGACAAGGAGGCGTCCATCGTCGGCTATCGCGACAAGGCCTATCCCTCGCCGGTGACCGGCACGATGGCGCCGGTCCACCACACGCCCTGGGCGGAGGCGATGGACGACAGCATGGCGACCTTCCTGAGCGTCCGGGCCGCGGCGGAATGATGTCGTGACCGCGCTTGCGGCGCCGCCGCGCGGCCGCCCGAGCGGCGCCGGCGTGGTGCGCTACGGCCTTTCGGCGCCCGGCGTGGAGCGGCGGCGCGTGCCGGGCGGCGGCGCGCTGCTGCTCGACCTCGGCGCCGGCGATCGGCTGGAGATCGCCGAC
>CAYGUQ010000035.1:0-18380 GCA_964352995.1 uncultured Rhodobacterales bacterium | reverse complement strand
TGCGCGCGCGGTCATGGGCGGATATGCCGGTGGTCACGCCCTCGCGCGCCTCGATCGACACCGTGAACGCCGTCTCGTGGCGCGACTGGTTTGCCGCGGCCATCAGCGGCAGGCCGAGCCGGTCGAGCCGCTCGCCGGGCATGGCGAGGCAGATCAGCCCGCGCCCGTAGGTCGCCATGAAGTTGATGGCCTCGGGGGTCGCGAACTGGGCGGGGATCACGAGGTCGCCCTCGTTCTCGCGGTCCTCGTGGTCCACGAGGATGAACATGCGCCCGTTGCGCGCCTCCTCGATCAGTTCCTCGGCCGTCGAGATCGCATCCCTGAAGCTGTCGCCGTCCATCGCGCCCATCCCGTACGCGGGCGCCCCTGCGCCCGCTCGCGCCGTGACATAACCCCTGACGCGCCGCGCGGCCAGCGGGAGGGCGTTCGCGTCGCAGCGTCGCGCCGCCGGGCGGCGCGACGGATGACGCGCGCGCCGCGCCGCCACAGGGAGCGGCGCGACGGCTTCGCCTTCAGTCTGCCGAGATCGTGAAGATCTCGCCCTGATCGGTCGCGACGTAGAGCGCGCCGTCGGGACCCATCACGACCGAGCGATAGCGGCCCGGCGGGATGGCGTCGGCCGGAACGGTCAGCACCTGGATGGCCTTCGATCCATCGTCGCTGAGCGCGATCACGTCGATGCGCTCGCCCGGCGGCGTGCCGCCGAAGGCGATGCCCATCACGCCCACCGCCATGCGGCCTTCCCAGTCGCCCCACTGCGCGCCGGTCAGGAACGCGGCGGAGCCGGTGCCCTGCGAATAGCCGTTGTTGTTCCACGCCGGGCGCATCGCGTCGGGGTAGGTGGCGGTGTCGGTCATCGGCATGAACTTCATCCGCTCGAGCGGGTTCATGCCGTCCATCTGGTTGGGCGAGTAGCCGCAATAGGCGTCCGGGCAGTCGCCGCGGCCGCCGACGTTCGGCCGCGGGTCCCAGCCGCCGTTGCCGCCGTTGACGAGCATGGTGATCTCGTCGGAGTGCCAGGGCCCGTGCTCGGCCACGAACGCCGCGTCGTCGCCGGGGCGGAAGGCGATGCCCTGAACGTTGCGGTGCCCGTAGGTGTAGATGCGCTTGTCGAAGCCCTCGGGCGCGGCGTTGTCGGGCGCGGCGTTCCCGTCGCGGTCGATCCGCAGCACCTTGCCGCCGATCAGGGTCGGGCTCTGCGGAACGCCGCCGTTATGGGTGTCGCCGGTGGTGAGGTAGAGGAAGCCGTCGCCCGGGCTGAAGCGGACGCGCCCGCCATTGTGCGCGCCGGGGCCGCCGAAGGGGTGGTCGCTCGCCTTCGGCTTGTAGGGGACGTCGTCGACGATGTCGGTGCGGTCGGCGACGGAGGCGAGATCCTCGCCCAGCGTCATCCGCATGAGCCGGTTCGAACCCGGCGCCGTCATGCTGGAGGTCGAGTAGACGTAGATGAACCGGTTCTGCGCGAAGTCGGGATCGACCGCGACGCCCATCATCCCGGCCTGCCCCTCGCAGAACAGGTCTTCCGCGGCGGCGGCGTAGCCTTCGGCGCCTTTCATCCCGAGCAGCTTGCGCACCTCGCCGGAGGCCAGGCGCACCGAGAGGCCGCGGCACTTCTCGGTGAACAGCATCCCGCCGTCGGGCAGGAAAGCCATGTCCCAGGGGTACTCCAGATTGTCGAGCAGGACGGCGCTGGTAAGGTTCGGCGTCTGGGCGACGGCCTGCGGCGCGGCGAGCGCCAGCGCGGACGCGACGAGCGCGCCTGCGGACCACGCGGTTGAGCTTCGGTTCATGCGGCTTCCTCCGGTCTTGTTTCATTTCTCGGGTCCGGTTCGTTCGAGACCGGACGGCGGGAAGGTAGACCGGGAAGCAGCTGCGTCCAAACGATTCCGCGGCTTATTGTCGCGTCGTTCGGATTGATCTGAGAGCGCCCGCGAAGGCGGTCGGCGGGCCTGCGTCGCTCAGCCTGCCGCGCGCAGTCCGTCGCGCGGCGCAGCGGCGGCCGAGGGCGCTTGGGCGGCATCGTCGAACGCGCGCTCGATCACGAGGCTGACGCTCGCGCCGCCGCTTTCGGACCGGCCGATGGCGATGCGCCCGCTCTGCCGCCGCACGCTCGCCTTGACGAGCGCGAGGCCGAGGCCGAGCCCCTCGTGCGGCCGTGTCGTCGTGCCGTCCGCCTGGCTGAAGCCCTCGAACAGCGCCTCGGCGCCGTCCGCCGGAAAGCCGTGTCCGTCGTCCTCGACCGTCACCGCCAGCCGACCGGCCTCCCCGCCCCAGCCGCGGGAGATCGCGACGCGCACGCAGCCGCCTTTCGGGCTCACCTTCGCGGCGTTGTCGACGAGTCGCGCCGTCGCCGCCATCAGCTCGTGCTCGGCGACGAGGACCGCGCCCTGCGCGTCGTCGCGCACCGAGAAGGCGAGACCGGCGGCGGCGAGGGCGTCGCCGTGCGCCGCGCGCAGCAGGTCGGCGAGGCGCCCGGTCGCGACCGGCGCGCGCGCGGCCGGCGCGTCGTCGAGCAGCGCGAACTCGATCACGTTGTCGACCGTCCGCAGCATCCGCAGGCTGCTCGCGCGCAGCGCCTCGACAAGCGGCTGTCGACCGGTTTCGGAACCGCCGAGCAGCGCGAGCGCGCCCAGAATGCCGTTGAGCGGCGTCTTCAGCTCGTGGCTGACCACGGACATGAAGGCGAGCTTGGCGCGGTCGGCCGCAGCCGCCGCCTCGCGCGCGTCGAGCAGTTCGGCGTCCTTGAGCTTGATCTCCGTGAGGTCCGTCAGCGTCAGGGTGAAGCCGTGCGAAACGCTGCACTTCGTCGCCGTGAGCCTGGCGACGAAGGGCTCCCCGCCCTTGCGCAGCACCAGCGCTTCGCGCTCGACCGCAACGCCGGGGGCGCCGCCGAACAGCGCCGCGCTGTCGAGCCCGAGCACGTCCAGCTTGTCGAGCAGCTCGGCGCCGACCAGTTCGTCAAGGTCGACCCCGGCGCGCGTCGCGAGCGCGGCGTTGGCCCATTCTACCTTGCAGGCGGCGTCGAGATGCGCCGCGCCGACCGCCATGTAGCGGGCCACGATCGCCGCCGTCCGATCGTCGCAATCGACGACCTGCGGCGGTCCCGCATCCAAATCAGCCATGCGCGCGTCCCCGGGCAGTCCTGTCAGCAACCAGATAAGGCGCTCATGATTAAGGTTTCTTGACCGCCGCGGGGCGTCGACGGCGCCGCGCTCAGGCCGGCTCGGCCACCGCGTCGCCCAGCGCCGCGGCGTGCAGTTCGCGCGTGTAGGCGTGCCGCGGCGCTTCGAACACCGCGTCGGCGTCGCCCTCCTCGACCACAACGCCGCCGCGCATCACCATGACGCGATGCGCCATGGCCCGCACCACCTTGAGGTCGTGGCTGATGAAGAGATAGGCGAGCCCGCGCTTCTGCTGGAGCCCGCGCAGAAGCTCGACGATCTGGCTCTGCACCGTCATGTCGAGCGCGGACGTCGGCTCGTCCAGCGCGACGAACTTCGGCCGCAGGATCATGGCGCGGGCGATGGCGATGCGCTGGCGCTGGCCACCGGAGAACTCGTGCGGAAAGCGGTCCATCACGGCGGGGTCGAGCCCCACCTCCTCCAGCGCCGCCGCGACCTCCTGCTCCTCCGAGCGCGCGGCGTCGCGCAATCCGTGCACGCCGAGGCCCTCGGCCACGATCTGCCGCACCGACATGCGCGGGCTGAGCGAGCCGAACGGGTCCTGGAACACCACCTGCATCTCGCTGCGCAGCGGTCTCAGCGCCCTCGCCCCGAGCCCCGCGATGTCGCGCCCGACGAAGGCGATGCGGCCCTCCGACCGGATCAGCCGCATCATCGCGAGCGCCAGCGTCGTCTTGCCCGAGCCGCTCTCGCCGACGACGCCCACCGTCTCGCCGGCGCGCACCCGCACGTCCACGTCGGTCACCGCCTTCACATGGCCGACCGTGCGCCGCATCAGCCCGCGCCGCACCGGGAACCAGACGCGGACGCCCTCCCCGCGCATGATCTCGGGCGCGTCCGCCGCAACAGGCTCGGGGCGGCCGCGGGGCGCGCTGTCGAGCAGCAGCTTGGTGTAGGGATGGCGCGGGTCGGCGAACAGCGCCGCCGTGTCGCCGCGCTCGACGATCTCGCCGTGGCGCATCACGCAGACATGGTCGGCCATCCGCCGCACGATGCCGAGGTCGTGCGTGATGAACAGCATCGACAGCCCCTCGTCGCGCTGGAGGCTCTTGAGCAGGTCGAGGATCTGCGCCTGGATCGTGACGTCGAGCGCGGTCGTCGGCTCGTCGGCGATCAGCAGCTTCGGCCCGTTGGCGAGCGCCATCGCGATCATCACGCGCTGGCGCTGCCCGCCCGAAAGCTGGTGCGGGTAGTCGTCGAGCCGGCTCTCGGGGTCGCGGATGCCCACCTTGGTCAACAGGTCCACGATGCGCGCCCGCGCCGCCTCGCCCTTCAGCCCCTGATGCAGCGCGAGGCTCTCGCCGATCTGCCGCTCGATGGGGTGCAGCGGGTTCAGCGAGGTCATCGGCTCCTGGAAGATGAAGCTCACGTCGTTGCCGCGCACCCGCCTCAACTGGGCGTCGGACGCGCCGAGCATCTCGGTCCCGCCATAGCGCACCGAGCCGGAGACCTTCGCCGAGGACGGCAGCAGCTTCACCGTGCTCAGCGCAGTCACCGACTTGCCGGAGCCGGACTCGCCCACCAGCGCAACGGTCTTGCCGGGGCCGACGTCGAAGCTCACGCCGCGCACCGCCTCCGTCGCGCCGAAGCGGACGCGCAGGTCGTTGACCTCGAGCAGGCTCATGAGAAGGTCTTTCGCGGGTCGAAGGCGTCGCGCACGGCCTCGAACACGAACACCAGCAGCGATAGCATGATCGCGAAGGTGAAGAACGCGGTCACGCCCAGCCACGGCGCCTGGATGTTGTTGCGCCCCTGCAGCGCCAGCTCGCCCAGCGACGGGTGCGAGGACTGCAGCCCGAAGCCCAGCAGGTCGAGGGCCGCCAGCGTCGAGATGCCCCCCGTCACGAGGAAGGGCAGCATGGTGATCGTCGCCACCATGGCGTTGGGCAGCAGGTGGCGGAACATGATCGTGACGTTCGAGACGCCCAGCGCCCGCGCGCTCATCACGTATTCGAAGTTGCGCGCGCGCAGGAACTCCGCCCGCACCACGCCCACCAGCGCCGTCCACGAGAACAGCGCCACGAGGCTCACCATGATCCAGAAATTCGGCGCGATGACCGACGAGACGATCATGATGATGTAGAGCGAGGGGATGTTGGTCCAGATCTCCACGACGCGCTGAAAGATCAGGTCGGTCCAGCCGCCGAAGAAGCCCTGCACGGCGCCGGCGACCACGCCGATCACTGTCGAGACCACGGTGACGATCAGCGCGAAGAACACGCTGAGGCGGAAGCCGTAGATCACCCGCGCCAGCACGTCGCGCGCCTGGTCGTCGGTGCCGAGCCAGTTCACGTCGTCCGGCGGCGAGGGCGCGCGGGGGACGTCGTAGTTGATGGTGTCGAAGCTGAACGGGATCAGCGGCATGACCACCCAGCCCGCCGACCCTTCGGCGGCGGCGGTCTCGTCGTCGAAACAGCGGTCGTCGTCGCCGCCGGTTCTGATCAGGCAGCGCACGTAGGGGTCGCGGAAATCGGCCTCGGTGCCGTGGAACCCGCCGAGGTCGCGCTCGGAGATGAACTCCAGCATCGGCGCGCGCAGGCCGCCCTGGAACGACATCAGCAGCGGCCGGTCGTTGGCGATCACCTCGGCGAACAGCGACAAGACGAACAGCGCGAGGAAGATGCGCAGCGACCAGAGCCCGCGGCGGTTTGCGCGGAAGCTCTGGAGCCGGCGCCGCTGAATCGCATCCAGCTTCACGGCCGGCAGCCAGCCGCGTCTCGCAGGCCCGGCGTCGAAGGCGGTCACGGCCATCGGCTCAGGTCTCCCTGCTCTCGAAGTCGATGCGCGGGTCCACCCACACATAGACGAGGTCGGTCAGCAGCTGCAGCAGCAGCCCGATCAGCCCGAAGATGAACAGCGTCCCGAACACGATCGGATAATCCCGGTTCAGCACCGCCTCGTAGCCGAGCAGCCCCAGCCCATCGAGCGAGAAGATCACCTCGATCAGCAGGCTGCCGGTGAACAGGATCGAGATGAACGCCGACGGGAACCCCGCGATGACGATCAGCATCGCGTTGCGGAACACGTGGCCGTAGAGCACGCGCGCCTCGCTCAGCCCCTTCGCCCGCGCCGTCGCCACGTATTGCAGCTTGATCTGGTCGAGGAAGCTGTTCTTCGTCAGCAGCGTCAGCACCGCGAAGCCCGAGATCGCCATGGCGAGGATCGGCAGGGCGATGTGGTGGAAGTAGTCGAGCGCCTTCGCCCCGAAGCTCAGCTCCTCGAAGTTGGGCGAGGTCAGCCCCCTGAGCGGGAAGTAGGGGTAGAACTCCGAGCCCTCGGCGAACAGCGTCCGCAGCAGGATCGCGAACAGGAAGCCGGGGATCGCGTAGCCCACGATCACCACGCCCGAGGTCCAGACGTCGAAGCGCGAGCCGTCCCGCACGGCCTTGGCCACCCCCAGCGGGATCGAGACGAGATAGGCCAGCAGCGTCGTCCACAGCCCCAGCGAGATCGAGACCGGCAGCTTCTGCCCGATCAGCTCGATCACGCTGGCGGAGCGGAAGTAGCTGTCGCCGAAATCGAAGCGGACGTAGTTCCACAGCATCAGGAAGAAGCGCTCGACGGGCGGCTTGTCGAAGCCGAACTGGCGCTCGATGTCGGCGATGAACGCCGGGTCGAGCCCCTGCGCGCCGCGATAGCCCGAGCCCTCGCCGCCGGCGCCCGCCCCCTGCACGTCGGCGCCGCCGCCGGCGAAGCGGTCGGTGGCCCCGGCGCCGGTCTGCGTCAGCTCCGCGATCACCTGCTCGACCGGCCCGCCGGGGGCGAACTGGATCACCGCGAAGTTGACCAGCATGATGCCGAACAGAGTCGGGATGATCAGCGCCAGCCGTCGCAGCACATAGGCGCCCATCAGCGCGCGCTCCCCATTCTCATTGCCCGCCCGTCCGCGCCTTGGCCGGGTCGCGCCACCAGAGGTCGAGGATGCCGCGCACGAAGGTCGGCTTGGTCGCGGGGCGGTCGTAGAGGTCCCACCACGCCGTCGGGTGGAACGGGCGATGCCAGTTGGCGACCCAGATGTGCTTGGCGCGCAGCACCCGGTCGAGCGCGCGCGCGGCGGTCGTCAGGCTCTCGCGGTCCTCCGCCGCGATGATCGCCTCGACCAGCGCGTCCACCGCCGGGTCGGACACGCCGGCGAGGTTGTAGGAGCCCTGCTGGTCGGCGCTCGTCGACTGGTAGTAGTTGCGCAGCGCGTTGCCCGGCGTCGGGTAGCCCGGCAGGTTCGCCACGATCAGGTCGTAGTCGAACTCCTTCTGCCGGCGCTGCTCCTGCGCCTGGTCGATGATGCGGAAGCTCGCGTCCACGCCCAGCGAGCGCAGGTTCTCCACGAACGGGTTGATGACGCGCTCGAAGGCGGAGGTCGAGTTGACCAGCTCCAAGCTCAGCGTCTGGCCGGCGGCGTCGCGGAGCAGGCCGTCGGCCCCCTGCGTCCACCCCGCCGCCTCCAGCAGGCGCGAGGCGTCGCGCATGATGCGCCGGTTGCGGCCCGAGCCGTCCGTCACCGGCGGCGCGTAGGGTTCTTCGAACACCTCCGGCGGCAGGCTGTCGCGGAACGGCTCCAGCAGCGCCAGCTCCGCCGCGCTCGGCGCGCCCTCGGCCTCCATCACGGTGTTCTGGAAGAAGCTCGTCGTGCGTACGTAGAGGTCGTAGAAGAGCGCCCGGTTCGACCACTCGAAATCGAACGCCATCGCCAGCGCCTGCCGCGTGCGCGGGTCCTTGAACTTGTCCCGCCGCATGTTGATCCAGAAGCCCTGCGTGCTCATCGGGCTGTCGTCGGGGATCAGCTCCTTGATCACGCGGCCGTCGCGCACGGCGGGAAAGTCGAACTCCGTCGCCCAGGCGCGGCTGCTGAAGCTCTCGTGCAGGTCGACCTTGCCGGCGGCGATCTCCTGCGGGATCACGCTGCGGTCGCGGTAGTACTCAATGCGGATCTCGTCGAAGTTCCAGCGGCCGACGTTCACGGGCAGGTCGCGCGCCCAGTAGTCGTCGCGCCGGCGATAGACGATGGCGCGGCCCGGCTCGGCCTCGGCGACCTCGTAGGGGCCCGAGCCCAGCGGCTGGTCCATGGTCGGCTCGCCGAAGGCGCGGCCCTCGAACCAGGCCTTCGAGAACACCGGCAGCGACGCCGCCTGCATCGGCAGGTCGCGCTTGGCCGCGTCCGGCGCGAAGTCGACGCGCACGCGCCGCGGCCCCAGCGCCACCGCCCCGGTCAGCCCGACGAGGGACAGCCTGAAGCGCGGGTCGGCCCCGTCGCTCTTCAGCGCCTCAAGCGAGAACACGACGTCCTCGGCGGTCACCGGCGCGCCGTCGGCGAAGCGCGCCTCGGGGCGCAGTTCGAAGATGATCGAGTCCGCGCCGGGGACGTATTCGGCGCGGCTGGCCAGAAGGCCGTACACCGCGTCCGGTTCGTCGCCTGCCGATGTCATCAGCGTATCGTAGACGAAGTTGTAGGGCGCCGCGAGGCCCATCGGCGCGTCGCCGCGCAGCGTATAGGCGTTCAGCGTGTCGAAGGTCTGGTTCGCCAGCACCGACGTCGTCGTGATCGAACCGCCTTTCGGCGCATCGGGGTTCACATAGTCGAAATGCGCGAAATCCGGCGGATACTTCAGGTCGCCGAAGGCAGAGAGCCCGTGGCGCGTCTGCACTGCGTCCGCCAGCGCGGCCCCGCCGAGGCAGAAGGCGGCCAGCGCCGCCAGCCCCAGCCGCCTCATGATCGCGACCCCATGGCGTCGGCCCTCTCCTGATCCCACCACCAGACGCTGGGAAAGCCGAGGCTGCGCGAGGGCAGCGGCTCGGGGTGGCCGAAGACGTCCCACCACGCCAGCCGCTCGAAGGGCGTGTAGAGCTGCAGCACCGTGTAGCGGCTGTGGGTGAGCACGCGGTCGAGCGCGCGCGAGGCCGCCGCCAGCGTCTCGCGGTTCTCGGCGAAGACGATCCGCTCGATCAGCGCGTCGACAGCGGGGTCCTTCACGCCGGAGACGTTGCGCGAGCCCATGCGGTCCGCCGCCTCCGATCCCCAGTACTCCCGCTGCTCGTTGCCGGGGCTCTCGGAGTTGTTCACCCCGAAGATGATCATGTCGAAGTCGAAGTTGGGGTCCTGGCTCACGCGCCGCACGTATTGCGGCCCGTCCACCACGCGGAAGGTCGCGCGGATGCCGAGGGTCGCGAGGTTGTCGATGTAGGGGCCGATCACCCTGCCCTGCGTGTCCTGCGCGGAGAGGAACTCGATCTCGAAGGGCTCCCCGGCGGCGTTCAGCAGCACGCCGTCCGCCCCCGGCCGCCAGCCCGCGCTCTCCAGCAGCCGCGCCGCGTCGCGCAGCCCGCGCCGGTTGCGCCCCGACCCGTCGGTGACGGGCGGCGCGTAGGGCGCGCCGAACACCTCTTCGGGAACCTGGCCGCGGAACGGCTCGAGCATCTCGAGCTCGAGCCCCTCCGGCGGGCCCGAGGGCTGCAGGTCGTCGCCGCCCTGGAAATAGCTCGAAGGCCGGGCGTACTGGTCGAAGTAGATCGTCTTGTTGGTCCACTCGAAGTCGAAGGCGATCGAGAGCGCCCGGCGCGTGTCGATGTGCTGGAACTTCGGCCGGCGCAGGTTCATCGCGAAGAACTGCACGCGCTTCAGCCCGTCGAGCGAGACCTCGTCGCGCTTCACCCGGCCGTCGCGCACGGCGGCGAAGTCGTAGCGCTCCGCCCAGTTCTGCGCCGAGAACTCCTCGCGATAGTCGATCTGGCCGGCGCGGAAGGCGTCGAGCTGGGCCGAGGCGTCGAGGAAGATCTCGTAGCGAAGCCGGTCGAAGTTGTTGGCGCCGACGTTCACCGGCAGCCCGGCCCCCCAGTAGTCCGGCACGCGCTCGTACTCCACGAAGCGCCCCGACTCGAATGCGCCGACCTTGTAGGGCCCCGAGCCGAGCGGCGGCTCCAGCCCGCCGGCCTCGAAGTCGCGCCCGTCCTCCCACCAGTGCTTCGGCAGCACGGTGAGCTGGCCCATGATGTGCGGCAGCTCGCGGTTGCCGGTCTGGTCGAAGTCGAACCTCACCACGCGGTCGCCGAGATCGCGCGCCGAGACCACGTTCTTGTAGTAGAAGCGGTAGAGCGGCGCGCCCTTGGCCACCAGCGTCTCGAAGCTCCAGATCACGTCCTCGACCGTGATCGGCCGCCCGTCGTGCCAGCGCGCCTCGTCGCGCAGCCGGAACGAGACCCAGGCGTCGTCGGCGGGGTGCTCCTCCCACTCAGCCAGCAGGCCGTAATGCGTCGAGCCCTCGTCGAGCGATGGCGTCATCAGGCTCTCGAACACCACCCCGATGCCGGTCGGCGGGTCGCCGCGCACGATGAAGGGGTTGAAGCTGTCGAAGGCGCTCGCCGTCGCCTGCCGCGCGACGCCGCCTTTCGGCGCGTCGGGGTTGACGTAGTCGAAATGCGCGAAGTCCTCGGGATACTTCAGCTTTCCCACCAGAGAGCCGCCATGGGTGCGGATCACGCCGTCCGCCGCGCCCTCGACCGCGCCTTGGGCCTTCAGTCGCCACGGAGCCGCGGCCGCGAGGCCGGCGCCAAGCCCGAGCGCGCCGAAGCGCCGTCTGGTGATCGCCATCGCCTTCGCCCTCCCGCCATCGCGTCCGGCGCGTCGCCGGCGCCGCGCGCTTCTCGCCCGGCCCCTCTTGGGTAGGGCGACCGCCCTTGCGTTTCAAGGCGCTGGACGCGCCCAGCGCTCGCGAGCGCGTGATGGGCGAGGCGTCGCCCGCCGCGGCGCGCGCCCCGCCGCCTTCGCGATTGACGCGCGAAAGAGCCACCGCCTAAAGGTTGTGCATAAAAAGTTAACAACACCCTCAGGGAGAGGAACCCGCCCATGAACCGCCTGCCCGCGCTGGCGCTCGCCGGCCTTTTGCCCATCGCCGCGTCCGTGGCCGCCCCTTCCGTCGCGCAAGCCGCCCCGATCGAGGTGCTCTTTGTCGGCAACAGCTACACCTTCGGCCGCGTCGACCCGGTGATGAGCTACAACGCCGCGAACGTGACCGACCTGACTTCGCCCGACAATGGCGGGAACTTCACCGACCTCACCGGCGCCAACGCGTTCGAGCCGCGCCCCTGGGGCGGCGTGCCGGGCGTCTTCAAGAAGCTGACGGACCAGGCCGGGCTCGACTACGCGGTGTCGCACTCCACCCGGAACGCCGCCTCGCTGCGCGGCCACATGCTGAACCTCAACCCCGCCGACTGGGACCTTCGCGGGAACATCGGCCTGAAGCCATGGGACAAGGTCGTCCTGCAGGAGCAGAGCGACGAGGTGCTGCCGCGCCAGACCAACGCCGCCGGCCGGGCGCTGGCCTCCAACCCCGAATACACCCGCTACTTCGCCGACGTCATCGAGAACTACCTGCACGGCCCCGGCCCCTACCCCGCGATCCGCTATCGCGAGGCGTTCGAGGGGGCGAACAACGCCGAGCAGACGGCCAACTGCATGGCGCTCACCGACTCGTCCGAGATCACCTGCAACCGAAACCGCAACGACGACTTCGCCAACCCCAACGCCAGCGAGGACACCGAGGTCTTCCTCTACCAGACCTGGGCGCGCCCCAACCTCGTGGACGGCGCCTTCGCGACCGAGACCGACGACGTCACGGGCGAGGTGACCCGCTCGGCGGAGCTCTCGCAGAACACCCATTACGGTTCGCTGGCCGAGATGACCGACGAACTTGTGGACGGCTACGCCGCGACGGCCGCGCAGGCCGCCGCCGACGGCACAGGCGGCTTCGCCGGCGTCGCGCCGGTGGGCGAGGCGTTCCAGCGCGCCGTCGACGAGGGCCTCGCCACCGAGGATTTCTGGGGCCCCGACGCCCTGACCGACGGTCTGATCGACCTGTGGTTCGACGACGGCACGCACGCCAGCAAGTACGGCTCCTACCTCAGCGCGCTGGTGATCTTCGGCACGCTCACCGGCCTCGACCCCGCCGGCTTCGGCCCCGACGAGATGGCCGCCATGGACCTCGGCATCGACCCGCTGAGCGCGACCGTGCTCCAGCGCGTCGCGAGCGACCAGCTCGGTTTCAACGTCACGCCCGTGCCCCTGCCCGCCGCCGCGCCGATGGCCGCAGCCGCGCTCGCGCTGCTCGGCCTCGTCGCACGGCGCCGGCGCGGGTGAGCCGAACGCGCTGAACCGGACGCGCCGAGCCGCGGCCGGGTCAGGCGCGCCCCGCAGCCTCGCGCCGCGTCGCGCAGATCGCGTAGCGGTGCTGGGCGCCGCGCTCGAGGCGCTGGCCGAGCGTCTGATGTCTCGCCTGCGCCCGATGGATCGCGCCGAGGTCGGTGTCGACGCCGTCGATCCCGAAGCCGGCGCGGTCGAGCATCGCCGCCACGGCGCCCGCGCGCGCGCCGGCGCTGAAGTGCACCCGGGCGAGGATGTCGCGGTGCGTCCGCTTCATCGCCTCGCCGTCGCCGCGGCCGGGCCGTTGCGGCGCGATGGCGTGCAGTATGCGGCGCAGCCGCGCGACCCAGGTGGGCGTGACGAAGTCGCCGTCGATCAGCAGCAGCCGCCCGCCGGGCTTCAGGACGCGAAACCACTCCGCGAAGGCCGCCTGGGGGTCGACCAGCGTCCAGACGAGATGGCGCGCCGTCACCACGTCGAAGCTCGCGTCGGGCTCCAGCGTCCGCTCCGCATCGCCCAGCAGGAACCGGATCGAGCGCCCCCGAGACGCGGCCTTCGCCCGCGCCCGCGCCAGCATCGGCTCCGCCCAGTCCATGCCGGTGACGGCGTAGCCCAGCTCGTCCATGAGATGCGAGATCACGGCCGTTCCGCAGCCGAGATCGAGCGCCCGCCGCCCGTCGCCCCGGCCGAGATGGCGCAGGACCAGCGCGCGCCAGGCGTCGCGCTCGGCCTCGGAGAAGATCTCATGGCCGGGCTGGAGATCGAAGGTCTCCGCGCGGGCCGACCAGTACGCCCTGATCTCGTCGCGCAGTTCATGGTTCGCAGTCGGCATAGCCATCCTCTCAACAGCCCCTCCAGCCCGGCGCGCCAACCGACGGCGTCCGATCCGGAGAGAGTCTGACTATTTCTGTCAGATTATATGTTGACCGTTTCTGTCAGATTTGCGTAGCTGGCGCCAGTCCCGATCTGGAGAAACCCCATGAGACCATCCGTGCTGCCCGGCGTCCTGCTTGCGACGCTCACCCTCGCCGCCGCGCCGGCGCCGGCCGAAACCGTGGTCGTCACGGACGTGACCGGGCGCGACGTCGTCGTCGAGGCGCCCGTCGAGAGGCTGATCCTCGGCGAAGGCCGGCTG
Organism: uncultured Rhodobacterales bacterium; assembly: GCA_964352995.1. GTDB lineage: Bacteria > Pseudomonadota > Alphaproteobacteria > Rhodobacterales > Rhodobacteraceae > Rubrimonas. The sequence goes on along the minus strand of CAYGUQ010000035.1, from coordinate 4,933 downwards.
CTCTACGGCGTCGCGGCGCTGGAGCAGGAAGACCCGTTCCGGCGCATCGTCGGCTGGCGCGACGACCTCAAGCGGTTCGACCCGCAGACCTGGGCGATCTACGAGGAGCGGTTTCCCGAGGCCGACGCGATCCCGACCTTCGGCGGCGTGAAGGAGGGCACTTTCGACGTCGAGCAGGCCGCCGCCCTCGCGCCCGACGTCGTCGTCATGAACGTGGAGGCCAGGAGCGCCACGGAGGACGCCGGGCTCGACGCCAAGCTCGCGGCGGTCGGTGTGCCGATCGTCTACGTCGATTTCCGCGAAGCGCCGATGAAGAACACCGAGACGAGCCTGCGCGTCCTCGGCCGGCTCCTGGGGCGGGAGGAGCGCGCCGAGGCGCTGATCGCGTTCCGCGCCGAGGAGATCGCGCGCGTCACCGACCGGCTGGCGGAGGCGGCGCCGGAGCGGCCGCTCGTCTTCGTCGAGCGGGCCGCCGGCTACTCCGACGAATGCTGCATGTCGTTCGGGAACGAGAACCTCGGCCGCATGGTCGAGATGGCCGGCGGGCGGAACCTCGCATCGTCGATCATCCCCGGCGCCTTCGGCACGGTGAACCCGGAGCAGGTCGTCGCCTCCAACCCCGATCAGGTCATCGTCACGGGCGCGAACTGGGAAGCCTCCGTGCCCGGCGGCGCCTGGGTCGGGCTCGGCCCGAAAGCCGATCTCGGCGAGGCGCGTGAGAAGCTCGCGGCGCTGATGCGGCGGCCCGCCTACACCGCCGTCAAGGCGGTGCGCAGCGGCGACGTGCACGCGGTCTGGCACCAGTTCTACAACAGCCCCTACCAGTTCGTCGTGATCCAGCAGATGGCGAAGTGGCTCCACCCCGCGCTCTTCGCCGATCTCGACCCGGCGGCGACGTTCGAGACGCTTCACGAACGCTTCCTGCCGGTCCCCTACGACGCCGGCTACTTCGTGTCGCTCCAGCACGGGTCCTGAGCGTGGCGGCCATCGCCGGCCCGGCCATGGCGGGGGCGCGCTACCGCGCCCTCGCCGCCCGCCGCATCGCGCTGCTTGCCGGCCTCGCCGCGGCGCTCTGCTTCTCGGTGGCGGTGGACATGGCGTCCGGCCCCGCCGCCTTCTCGCTGGCCGAAGTCCTTCGCGCGCTGGCCGCGCCGCAGTCGGTCGACGAGACGCTGCGCGTCGTGATCTGGGAGATCCGGATGCCGGTGGCGCTGATGGCCGTAACCGTGGGGGCGTCGCTGTCGGTCGCCGGCGCGCAGATGCAGACGATCCTCGCCAACCCGCTGGCGAGCCCCTTCACGCTGGGCCTCTCGGCCGCCGCCGGCTTCGGCGCCGCGCTGGCGCTGGTGCTCGGCGTGGCGATCGTCCCGGCGCTCACCGCCTACATCGTCCCCCTCAACGCCTTCCTGATGGCGATGCTCACGGCGCTCTTCATCCACGTCTTCTCGCGGATGCGCGGCGTGACGACGGAGACGATCGTCCTGCTCGGCATCGCGCTGGTCTTCACCTTCAACGCCCTGCTCGCGCTGCTGCAGTATCTCGCCACCGAACAGGCGCTGGCCGCGGTGGTCTTCTGGACCATGGGCAGCCTGATCAAGGCGACCTGGGGAAAGGTCGCGGTCACCGCGCTCGCCGTCGCGCTCGTCCTGCCGATGTTCGCGCGGCAGGCCTGGGCGCTGACGGCCCTGAGGCTCGGCGACGACAAGGCGGCGAGCCTCGGCGTGAACGTGCAGCGCGTTCGGCTGCAGACCATGCTCGCCGTCAGCCTGCTCGCCGCGATCCCGGTCTCCTTCGTCGGCACGATCGGCTTCATCGGACTGGTCGGGCCGCATATCGCGCGGATGCTGGTGGGCGAGGACCAGCGCTTCTTCCTGCCCGCCTCGATGCTGTCGGGCGCGCTGATCCTCTCGCTGACCTCGGTGCTGAGCAAGAGCATCATCCCCGGCGCCGTGCTGCCCATCGGCGTGATCACGGCGCTCGTCGGCGTGCCCTTCTTCTTCTCGCTCATCTTCGCCAGCAGGAGGCGCGCATGGTGACGCTTCGCATGAAGCATGTCGGCGTCCGCTACGGCCGCCGCCTCGTGGTCGAGGGCGTGACGACGCCGCTGATCGAAGGGGGCGCGCTGACGGCCGTGATCGGGCCGAACGCCGCCGGCAAGTCCAGCCTCTTCAAGCGGATCGCGGGCCTCGCCGCCGGGCCGGGCGCGGTCGAGCTCTCGCCCGACGCGCGGTCGCGGCGCGCGGTCTGCTACATGCCGCAGGACACCGGGGCGAACGCCGTGCTGACGGTCTACGAGTCGGTCCTGCTCGCGGCGAAGCAGGGCTCGTCATGGTCGGTCGGGGACGACGAGCTCGGCCGCATCGACCGTCTTCTAGCCGCGTTGCGGATCGAGGACATCGCCTTTCGCAACCTCGGCGAACTGAGCGGCGGCCAGCGCCAGCTCGTCGCGCTGGCCCATGCGCTGGTGCGCGAGCCGCGCGTGCTGCTGATGGACGAGCCGACCTCGGCCCTCGACCTCAACCGGCAGGTCGAGGTGCTCTCGCTCGTCAGCCGGCTTGCGCGGGAGCGCGGCATGGTCGTGCTGATCGCGCTCCACGACCTCAACCACGCGCTGCGCTACTGCCGCGACGTCATCGTGATCTCGCAGGGCCGCATGGCCGCCGCGGGCCGGGCCGACGCGATCATCACGCCGGAATTTCTGAGGGAGGTGTATCGCGTCGACGGTCGCGTGGAGCGGTGCTCGCGCGGGTCGCCGCATGTGATCATCGACCGACACGCGGGCTGAGGATCACGGGAAGCGGCGGGCGACCGCCGGCTCTCGCGGCCGCGGCCCACCCGTCGGGCCGCAGCCGCGCCTTGCAGCCTGTCCGGAGGCGGGCGGCCCCGCCGTCCCGCCTCCGGAGCGTCGAGCCTCAGCCCTTGAGCGTCTTGGCCACTTCGGCGGCGAAGTCTTCCTCTTCCTTCTCCACGCCCTCGCCGACGGCGAGACGGGCGAAGCCGGTCACGGTCATCTCGGTCCCGGCGGCCTTGCCGGCCTCGGCGACGGCGGCCTCGACGGTGTGGTCGGGGTTGATGACGAAGGCCTGCTTCAGGAGGCAGACTTCCTGGAAGTACTTGTTCATGCGGCCGACGATCATCTTCTCGATGACGCTGTCGGGCTTGCCGCTCTCGCGCGCCTGCTCGGTCAGCACCTGCTTCTCGCGCTCGACGAGCGCCGGGTCGAGATCGGCCTCCGACAGCGAGGCGGGGCTCGTCGCGGCGACATGCATGGCGACCTGGCGGCCGATCTCGGCCGCAGCGGCGGGGTCGCCGGTCTTCACGCCGACCAGCACGCCGATCTTGCCCATGCCCGGCGCGACCGCGTTGTGGACATAGGCGGCGACCGCGTCGGCCTCGACGCGCGCGAAGCGGCGCAGCGCCATGTTCTCGCCGATGGTGGCGACCTTGTCGGTGATGACCTCGGCGACGGTCTTGCCGTTCATCGGCGCGGCCTTCAGCGCCTCGACGTCGCCGTCGACCCCGAGAGCGACCTGGGCGATCTCGGCGACCATGCTCTGGAAGTCGGCGTTGCGGGCGACGAAATCGGTCTCGGAATTGACCTCGACCACGACGCCGACGCCGCCCTTCGTCGCGACGGCCGCGAGGCCCTCGGCGGCGGTGCGGCCCGACTTCTTCGCGGCCTTGGCGAGGCCCTTGGCGCGCAGCCAGTCGACCGCGGCCTCCATGTCGCCGTCGGTCTCCGTCAGCGCCTTCTTGGCGTCCATCATGCCTGCGCCGGTGCTGTCGCGCAGTTCCTTAACCTGAGCCGCCGTGATCGCCATCTCTGTGTCCGTCCCTCAAACAGCGCTGGCGGCCTCTCCGTCGCCTGGGCGGGACGGGAGGGCCGCGCGCGTGGTCTAACCAGCCGACGCCGCGGCCTCAAGCGCCGCGAGCGTCATCGTTGCGTCGCAATGGCGGCCGGCGCTCAGGCGCCGGCGGGCGTCCCGGCCGGAGCGGCCTCTTCGAGCGCCATCTCCTCCATCGGCTCCTCCATCTCGCCCAGGTCGATCTGGGTGCCGAGGTTGGCGGCCATGCCGTCGAGCGCGGCGCGCGCGGCGAGGTCGCAGTAGAGCGCAATGGCGCGGGCGGCGTCGTCGTTGCCCGGGATCGGGTAGGTCACGCCCTCGGGGTCGGAGTTGCTGTCGAGCACCGCCACCACCGGGATCCCGAGCTTCTTGGCCTCAAGGATCGCGAGGTCTTCCTTGTTGGTGTCGATGATGAACAGCATGTCAGGCAGGCCGCCCATCTCGCGGATGCCGCCCAGCGAGGCGTTGAGCTTCTCGCGCTCGCGCTCGAGGTTCAGCCGCTCCTTCTTGGTGAAGCCGGCGCCGTCGCCCTCCAGCATCTCGTCGAGCTTCTTGAGCCGCGAGATCGAGCCGGAGACGGTCTTCCAGTTGGTCAGCGTGCCGCCGAGCCAGCGGTGGTTCATGTAGTACTGCGCGCACATCTCGGCGGCCTCGGCGAGCGCCTGCTGCGCCTGCCGCTTGGTGCCGACGAACAGGATGCGGCCGCCGCGCGCGACTGTGTCGCGGATCGCGACCAACGCCGCGTCGAGCATCGGCACGGTCTGCGTCAGGTCGAGAATGTGAATGCCGTTGCGGTCGCCATAGATGAACTGGCCCATCTTGGGGTTCCAGCGGTGCGTCTGGTGACCGAAGTGCACGCCAGCCTCAAGCAGCTGACGCATGGAGAACTCAGGCAGAGCCATCCCAGTCTATCCTTTCCGGTTTCGCCGCCGCGGGGGTCTCGAGGCGTCTCCGCCCCAACCGGTGGACCGATGCGGGGATGTCTCCCCCGCCGGCCCGTCCCCCGCGTGTGGGTTGAATTTGGGTCTTCTCGGTCGTGGACCGGCCCGAAGGCCCGCCCGCCTGATCTCGCGCCGGGCTATAGGCCG
>CAYGUQ010000034.1:0-18604 GCA_964352995.1 uncultured Rhodobacterales bacterium | reverse complement strand
GCCGTGCGCGGCCGCGCCGCCCGGCCGCGCCAGATGCGCGCGCGCGGCGGCGCAGTACCAGTCGGTGAAGCGCAGCACATAGGCCTCGCGCAGTTCGCTGTAGGGGCCGGGAATGAAGCCGAGCGAGTTCACGCCGCGCTGGTTCGTCTCCACCAGGTCGCGGTCCTGCAGGTTGGTCCGGGTCCAGAGCTCGATCAGCCGGTCGACGTCGTAGTCGACCCCCGCCACCGCGTCCCGGCGCACGAGCCACTTGCAGACCACGCGGGTCTCGTTCGGCGCGGTGGGCATGGCGCTGAACATCACCGTCGTGTCGGCGGTGGAGTGGCAGAACATGTGCGGATCGATCGCCCAGCGCAGCGAGCCGATGTCGGGGTCGTCGCCCTCGACCATCAGCTTTCTGACCGCAGGCTCGCCGTCCATGGTCAGCGAGATCTGGCCGGGGTTCAGCGCGAATCGCTCCACCTGCCACCAGGGTCCGATGCTCGGCGTCATCGGCAGGCCGCGCGCCGCCATGCGCGCGGCGTAGGCGGCGTCATGCTCCGCGCCCGCACGGGTGAGCGTGGGGCCGGCGATGTCGACCGGGAACGTCACGCTGAGTTCGGGGTGGCCGACGGCGCAGTGGTAGCACTCGCGCGCGTTCTCCATCACCAGCTTCCAGTTGCCCTTCTCGATCAGCGTCGATTCGAAGGCGACCTTCGCCTCGCCGAGCCGGTGCGGCGCCAGCATCGGCGCCAGCGCCTCGCGGAAGGCGGCGAAGGGCGGCGGCGCCTCGGCCAGCGACACGAAGATCGCGCCCTCGACCTCCTCGACGTGGATCGGGACGAGCCCGTGGCGCGACGGGTCGAAATCAGGCTGCATCTGGCGCGCGCTCATGAGGCGGCCGTCGAGGTCGTAGACCCACTGGTGATAGGGGCATGTGAGGCGCGAGCGCCGGTCCGCGCCGTCGGCGCAGAGCTGCGCGCCGCGATGGCGGCAGGCGTTGTGAAAGCCGCGCAGCGCCCCTTCACGATCGCGCGTCAGCACGATGGGCGAGCGGCCGATGGTGAGCGCCAGCGTCGAGCGCGGCTCGGGCAGTTCGCAGGCGAAGCCGGCGAGCAGCCACGCCTGTCCGTAGATCGCCTCGAGATCGAACTCGAAGACCTCGGGGCTGTTGTAGAGCGCGCGCGGCAGCGCATGGCCGGGCCTGCGCGCGGCGAGGAGGGCGTCGATCCGAGAGGCGTCGAACATGGCGGAACCCTTGTGGTTTGCCGGAGGATCGTCGCATTCTCGACCCCGCGCCAATCGTGTTTTGAGATGGCGCCATCGAATAGAGGCGCCGATTGCGCAGCGAGCCCCCCGCCGACGACGACGCGCCCCCGGCGCGCCCTGGGCGCGCTGCATCCCGGTCGCGGCTATGGCTGCCGCTGAACGCCCTGCGCGCCTTCGAGGCGGTCGGCAAGGAGCGGTCCTTCACCGCCGCCGCGGCCGCGCTGCACGTCTCGCAGAGCGCGCTGAGCCGCCACGTCTCGCGGCTTGAGGAATACGTCGGCCAGCGACTGCTTGAACGCCGGCCCGGCGGCGTGGCGCCGACGCGGGCGGGCGCGACGCTGCTGGCGGCGCTCGAGACGTCCTTCGACCGCATCGACGCCGCCATCCAGACCCTGCGCGCCGCCGACGCGCCGCGCACCATCCGGGTGCACATGCCGCCGACCTTCCTGGAGGTGGTCGGAATGGAGTTCCTGCGCGCTTTCCGGGCCGCCTTTCCCGACATTCTGGTGGACGTCTCCAGCACCAACGGCGTCGGCCCGCCGCCGGGCCGCGGCCATGACCTTGTTGTGGCCTTCGACCGGCCGAGGGTGGACGCCGCCGTGCGCGACCTGCTGTGGCTGGTGGACTGCACGCCCGCCTGCTCGCCCGCCTTCGCGCAGGCCTGCGCAGGCATGGACCTCGCCGCGTTCCTGCGCGCCGGCGAACTGCTGCACACCAAGCTCGAGGGCCAGCCCTTCGGCGCGCTCTGGGCGCAGTACGGCGCGGAGCTTCAGCTCGACTTCAAGCCCGAACGCGGCCTCGCGTTCGACACCGAGGCGCTGGCGGTGCGGTTCGCCGTGGCGGGCGGCGGCGTGATGCTGCTGGACGCGGTGATGTGGGCGGGCGAGCTGGCGGCGGGCCGGCTCGTGACGCCATACGCCGCGACCCGGCCAAGCGGCTTCGGCTACTATCTCTCGGTGCAGCCCGACGACCTGCCGGACCCGGCGATCGCGCTGTGCCGCTCGTGGCTTATCCAGCATTTCGGGCGGCGGCCGGCGGCGCAGCCGTAGCGCGGCCTCCGGCGCGACCGGGCGCAGGACGGCGGCCGCTCGTCGCGATCCAAAAAGAAAACGACGGCTCGGCGGCGGGATTCATCGCTTCCCATTCCCTTGCAATGGTTGTCACATGCAGTGAGCGAGGACCGTGCGGCGGGGGGAGCCCATCCCCGAAGGCCGTCGCGCCGGCGTTCCGGGAGGGCTCATGCGCGTTGCGGACCTGCGCACCTTCGTCGTCGGCAACCCGCCCCCCTACAACGGGGGGCGCTACTTCATCTTCCTCAAGCTGATCACGGACGACGGCGTCGAGGGCGTCGGCGAGGTCTACGCCGCCAGCTTCGCGCCGCGGGTGATCGAGGCGATGATCCGCGACGTCTTCGACCGCCATGTGCTGGGCGCCGACCCGTTCCGCATCGAGGCGCTGTGGCGCGAGGTCTACGGCCGCGGCTATTCCCAGCGCCCCGACGTCTCGTTGGTGGCCGTGCTGTCGGGGATCGAGATCGCGCTTTGGGACATCGTGGGCAAGGCGCTGGACCGGCCCGTCTGCGACCTGCTCGGCGGCCGCGTGCACGAGCGGCTGCGCAGCTACACCTACCTCTATCCCCGGCCCGGCGAGGGCCACGCCTACTCCGACCCGGCGGTCTACCGCGACCCGGCCGCCGCGGCCGAGCGGGCGCTGGAGTATGTCGCCCAAGGTTTCACCGCGGTGAAGTTCGATCCCGCCGGCGCCTATTCTCCCTACGATCCCCGCCAGCCGTCGCTGGCGCGGATGGACCTGTCCGAGGCGTTCTGCCGCGAGATCCGCGCCGCCGTCGGCCCGCGCTGCGACCTGCTGTTCGGCACCCATGGCCAGTTCACCACGTCGGGCGCGATCAGGCTCGCGCGCCGGCTCGAAGCCTACGACCCGCTCTGGTTCGAGGAGCCGACGCCGCCCGAGATGCCCGAGCAGATGGCGCTTGTCGCGCGCGCGACGTCGATCCCCGTCGCCACCGGCGAGCGGCTGGCGACCAAGTACGAGTTCGCGCGCGTCCTGCAGCTGGGCGCCGCCTCGATCCTGCAGATGGCGCTCGGCCGCGTCGGCGGGCTGCTGGAGGCCAAGAAGATCGCCGGCATGGCCGAGGCGCACTACGCCCAGATCGCCCCGCACCTCTACTGCGGACCGATCGAGGGCGCAGCCAACATCCAGCTCGCCGCGTGCAGCCCGAATTTCCTGATCCTGGAAAGCATCGAGACCTGGGGCGGCTTTCACGCCGACATCCTGGTCAAGCCGATCCGGTGGGAGGACGGCTGCGTCATCCCGCCGACCGGGCCCGGCCTCGGCGTGGAGCTGAACGAGGCGGTCGCGGCGGCGCATCCCTACACGGGCGACGACTTGCACCTTGTGCCGACGAACCGGCCGCTCAATCATCCGGACTGAACCAGACGGCGGCGCGCCGCACGACAATGGCCCCCGCAGACGGGGCGGCGACACAGGGAGACCACTCGTGACCGCACTTGACCAGATCGCGCGCCTCGCGGCCGCAGGCCGGCTTTCGCGCCGGGACTTCATGGCGCGCGCCGCCGCGCTGGGGGCTTCGGCCGCCTTCCTCGCGCAGGCCGCTCCCGCGCAGGCGCAGAGCCAGGGCGGCGTGCTGCGGCTCGGGCTGGCCGGCGGCAGCACGACCGACAGCATCGACCCGCGCAGCTACACCGACACGGTGATGATCGGCGTCGGCTTCGGCCTCTTCAACGGCCTCGTCGAGAACAGCGCCGCCAACGAGGCGCTGCCCGAGCTCGCCGAGAGCTGGGAGGGACGTCCGGGCGCGGCGTCCTGGGTGTTCAACCTCCGCCGTGGCGTGACCTTCAGCAACGGCAAGGAATTCGACGCCGACGACGCGATCTACTCGATGAACCTGCACCGCGGCGAGACCACCTCGGGCGGGGCGGCGGCGCTGGCGGGCGTGACGGCGATCAACAAGCTGGGCTCGCACCAGATCGAGTTCGTGCTGGAGAGCGGCGACGCGGACTTCCCCAACCTGCTGACCGACTATCACCTGCTGGTGGTCCCGAACGGCTTCGACGACTGGGCCAACCCGGTCGGCACCGGCTGCATGGAGCTGGAGGCCTTCGAGCCCGGCGTGCGCGTCTCGCTGAAGCGGACCCGCGAGTACTGGAAGGCCGGCGCGGGCTGGCTCGACGGCGCCGAGATCACCGTGATCACCGATGCGAGCGCGCGCATCAACGCGCTGGTGTCGGGGCAGGTGGACCTCATCAACCGCGCCGACCCCAAGCTCGTGGCGCTGATCCAGCGCGCGCCGAACCTCTCCGTGGTGCGCTCGCCCGCCGGCTGGCACCCGGTGCTCGCGATGGCCATGGACCGCGCGCCCTTCGACAACGTCGACATCCGGCAGGCGCTGAAGTTCGGCATCGACCGCAAGCAGGTCCTGAACACGATGTTCAGCGACTTCGGCGTTCTGGGCAACGACCACCCGATCCCGATCTCCGACCCCTACCACCACAGCGAGTTGCCCCAGCGCGACTTCGACCCCGACAAGGCCGCGTTCCATCTCAAGAAATCGGGCCTCGCGGCGCCGCAGATGGCGCTGCAGGCGTCGGAGGCGGCCTTCAACGGCGCGGTGGACATGGCGACCGTGTTCCAGGCGACCGCAAAGCGCGCCGGCCTGGAGTTCGAGATCAAGCGCGAGCCGGCGGACGGTTTCTGGAACGACGTGTGGCTGAAGGGCGCCTTCGTGCTCAGCTACTGGGGCGGCCGCCCGACGGCGACCCAGATGCTCGGCGTCGCCTACGAGAGTTCGGCGGCGTGGAACGAGACGCACATGAAGAACGCGACCTTCGACGGACTGCTCGCCGATGCGCGCAGCGAGATCGACCCCGCCAAACGCAAGGGCTACATCTGGGCGATGCAGGAGCTGCTCTACGACGAGGGCGGCGCGCTGATCCCGGTGTTCCGCGACTACATCGACGCCCACAGTGCGCCCGTGATGGGCGTCACGCCCCATGGCGGCTTCGACCTGTGTAACGGCCGGTCGCTCGAGAAGGCCTGGATCGCGGCCTGATCCGGCCGATGGCCCGGCTCATCGCCCAGCGACTGTTCTTCGGCCTCGTCACGCTCTGGGCCGCCTCGGTGCTGATCTTCGCCGGCACCGAGGTGCTGCCGGGCGACCTCGCCTCGGCCATCCTGCAGAACAACGCGACGCCCGAGGCGCTCGCGGCGCTGCGCGCCGAACTCGGTCTCGAGCGCCCGGCGGTCGTGCGCTACTGGGAGTGGCTTACGGGCGCGCTGCAGGGCGACTTCGGCCGCTCGCTGGCCAACAAGCGCGACGTGGCCGCCGACATCATGCCGCGGCTGCGCAACACGCTGTTCCTCGCAGCCTACGCCGCGGCGGTGGCGGTGCCGCTGTCGGTGGCGCTGGGGCTGATGTCGGCGGTGTGGCGGGGGCGCGCGCTGGACCGCACGGTCAACGTGGTCACGCTGATGACGATCTCGGTGCCCGAGTACTTTCTCGCCTACATCCTCGTGAAGTATCTCGCGGTGCAGGCCGGCTGGTTCCCCTCGCTCGCCAATGTGACGACGGCGATGCCGCTGGAGACGCGGCTCTACCTGACGTTCCTGCCGATGCTGACGCTGGTGCTGGTGATCGCCGCGCACATCATGCGGATGACCCGCGCCTCGGTGCTGGCGATCATGGCCAGCCCCTACATCGAGATGGCGATCCTGAAGGGCACGCCGACGTGGCGGCTGGTGGTCGGCCATGCGCTGCCGAACGCGCTGGCGCCGATCATCAACGTGGTGGCGCTGAACCTCGCCTATCTCGTCGTCGGCGTCGTGGTGGTCGAGGCGGTGTTCGTCTATCCCGGCCTCGGCCAGCTGATGGTGGACGCCGTCGCCAAGAAGGACGTTCCGGTGGTGCAGGCCTGCGGGCTGGTCTTCGCCGCCGCCTTCATCCTCCTCAACCTCGTGGCCGACATCCTCGGCATCGTCAGCAACCCGCGCCTGCGCCGGCCGCGGTGAGGGGGGAGACGATGCGGATCTTCGGCCACAGGACCACGCTGACGGCGCAGATCGGCCTCGTGATCATCGCGCTCAACCTCACGGTGGCGCTGTTCGCGCCCTGGATCGCGCCCTTCGACCAGGCCGACATCGTCGGCCCGGCCTGGAGCGATCCGAGCGCCGCGCACTGGCTCGGCCTCGACAATCTCGGGCGCGACATGCTCAGCCGCATGATCTACGGCGCGCGCATGTCGATCGGACTTTCGCTGGTCATCACGGTGCTCGCCTTCGTCATCGGCATCGTGGCGGGGTTCGCGGCCGCGATCTCCGGCGGGTGGATCGACATGGCGCTGTCGCGGCTGGTCGACCTGCTGCTCAGCATGCCGACGCTGATCTTCGCCTTCATCGTGCTGTCGGTGCTCGGTACCGACCTCGGCGTGCTGGTGGTCACCATCGCGGTGCTGGAGTCCACCCGCGTCTTCCGCCTGAGCCGCGCCGTAGCGATGAACATCGCCGTGCTCGAGTATGTCGAGGCGGCCAGGGTCCGCGGCGAGGGACTGTGGTGGATCATCCGCGCCGAGATCCTGCCCAACGCGGTGCCGCCGCTGGTGGCCGAGTTCGGGCTGCGCTTCTGCTTCGTGTTCCTGTTCGTCGCCGCGCTCAGCTTCCTCGGCCTCGGCATCCAGCCGCCGCTGGCGGACTGGGGCAGCATGGTCAAGGACTACAGCAGCATGATCAACCTCGGCATGCTGGCGCCGCTGTTTCCCGCGGGCGCGATGGCGGCGCTGACCATCGGGGTGAACTTCGTGGTCGACTGGATGCTGTCGATCCATGCGCGCCCCGCCGGGGACGGCGCGTGACCGCCGCGGGGCCGGTGCTGCAGGTCGAGGACCTGCGCATCGAGGCGCTGACCGAGCGGGGCGAAGCGCTGCGCATCGTCGACGACGTCAGCTTCGCGCTCGGCCGCGGCGAGGTGCTGGGGCTGATCGGCGAGTCGGGCGCGGGAAAGTCCACCATCGGGCTCGCCGCGCTCGGCTACACCCGCGGCGGGCTCTCGATCACCGGCGGCAGGTTGGTCTTCGACGGTCAGGACCTGCGCGCCATGAGCCCGGAGCGGCGGCGCGCGCTGCGCGGGGCGGGCGTGTCCTACGTCGCGCAGAGCGCGGCGGCGGCGTTCAACCCGGCCATGACGCTGATGACGCAGGTCTGCGAGGCGCCGCGGCGCGAGGGGTTGCTGACCGCGGCGCAGGCGCGGGCCGACGCGATCGCGCTCTTTCACGAACTGGAGCTGCCCGATCCGGACACCATCGGCGACCGCTACCCCCATCAGGTCTCGGGCGGGCAGTTGCAGCGCGCCATGGCCGCCATGGCGATGATCTGCCGGCCCAGGCTCGTGGTGTTCGACGAGCCGACCACGGCGCTCGACGTCACCACCCAGGTCGAGGTGCTGGCTGCGTTCCGCAAGCTGATCCGTCACCACGGAACGGCCGCGCTCTACATCACCCACGACCTCGCGGTGGTGGCGCAGATCGCCGACCGCATCATGGTTCTGCGCCATGGCCGCATGGTCGAGCTGGGCGACGCGCGACAGGTTCTCAACGATCCGCGCGAGGACTATACGCGCCGGCTGGTGACGGAGCGCGCCGCCGAGGCGGCGCGGGCGGCGCCGGGGGCGCGGCCGGCGGGGGTGCTGACCGCAGATCGGGTCACGGCCGCCTACGCCGGGCGGGTGAAGGTGCTGGACGACGTCAGCTTCACGCTGCGCCCGGGCCAGACGCTGGCGGTGGTCGGCGAAAGCGGGTCGGGCAAGAGCACCCTGGCGCGCGTGATCGCCGGGCTGCTGCCGCGCATCGCTGGCGACATCCGCTTCCGCGACGCGATGCTGGCGCCGGCGCTCGCGAAGCGGCCGCGCGAGCAGCTGCGCCGCATCCAGATGATCTACCAGAGCCCCGACATGTCGCTGAACCCGCGCCAGACCGTCGGCCAGATCCTGGGGCGGCCGGCGCAGTTCTATTTCAACCGCTCGCGCGCCGAGACGCGGGCGCGCGTGCTGGAGCTGCTGCGGCTGATCGACCTGCCCGAGAGTTTCGCCGACCGCTACGCCACCGAGCTGTCGGGCGGCCAGAAGCAGCGCGTCGGCATCGCGCGCGCGCTGGCGGCGGAGCCGGACGTCATCATCTGCGACGAGGTGACCTCGGCGCTGGACCAGCTCGTCGGCGAGGAGATCCTGCGCCTGCTCAAGCGCCTGCAGGACGAGCTGGGGCTCGCCTACCTGTTCATCACCCACGACATCGGCGTGGTGCGGCGCATCGCCGACGACGTGATGGTGATGCTGAAGGGCAGGATCGTCGCGCAGGGTCCGCTGGCCGAGGTCTTCGCCCCGCCGCTGCACCCCTACACCGACATCCTGCTGTCCTCGGTGCCCGAGATGCGGCCCGAGTGGCTGGACGAGGCCATCGCGCGCCGCGACGCGCGGCGCTGAGGCTGGCAAAAAGAAAACGGGGGCTCATCCGCGCGTTCCTTTGTTTGCTTTGCGCCGGCAAGGCGGCGGATGCTGCGGGACCACGGCAGGCTGCGGAGGGCCAGGACGCGATGCGATACGGTTTCGTCGGGCTGGGCCATCTGGGCGGCCATCTGGCCGCCAATCTCAGGCGCGCGGGTTTCGAGCTGACGGTGACGGACCTCGATCCGGCGGCCGCGGCGCCGCTGCTGGAGCTCGGCGCGCGCTGGGCCGCCGACCCGCAGGCCGTCGCGGAGCAGGCCGACGCGGTATTCACCTGCCTGCCGTCCCCGGCCGCCTCGCGCGCCGTTCTCGCCGGGCCGCGCGGCATCCTGTCGGGCCTGCGCGCGGGCGGCGCGTGGATCGAGATGAGCACGAACGACGCCGTCGAGGGCGCGGCGCTGGCCGCGCTCGCCGCCGAGAAGGGCGTGGCGGTGCTGGAGGCCCCGGTCACGGGCGGCGTGCACCGCGCGGCGGCGGGCGACATCACCGTCATCGTCGGCGGCGACGCGGCCCTCTACGCCGCCCACCTCCCCGCGCTGGAGGCCATGGGGGGCCAGATCTTCCACGTCGGCGCGCTCGGCCAGGCGGCGGTGATCAAGGTCATCACCAACATGCTCGCCTTCATCCACCTGATCGCCGCGGGCGAGGCGCTGATGCTGGCCAAGCGCGGCGGGCTGGACCTCGCGCAGGCCTTCGCGGTGATCAAGGCGAGCTCCGGCGCCAGCTTCGTGTTCGAGACCGAGGGGCAGCTCATCCTGAACGGCAGCTACGACATCGACTTCACCATGGACCTCGCCTGCAAGGATCTCGGTTTCGCAATGGGCCTCGGCCGCAGCTTCGGCGTGCCGCTTGATCTGGCCGCGCTGACCCAGCAGACCTTCATCCGCGCGCGGGCGGCCTATGGCGGGGGCGCGATGTCCACGCAGGCGGTCAAGCTGCTCGAGGACGTGACCGGCGCCGACCTGCGCGCCCCCGGCTTTCCGGCCCACCTGTGAGCGCGCTGCGCGCCGAGGCGCCGGTCGCCGGCCACGCCCGCGTCGTGGTGGTGGGCGGCGGGATCATGGGCGTCGGCCTGCTCTATCACCTCGCGCTGGAGGGCTGGTCGGACGTCGTGCTGTTCGAGAAGGGCGAGCTGACCTCCGGCTCCACCTGGCACGCGGCGGGGCAGTGCCCGCACTTCAACGGCTCGCTGAACATGACCAAGGTCCATGTCTACGGGACCGAGCTTTATCAGCGGCTTGAGGCTCTGACCGGGCAGGCGGTCTCGTGGCACGGCTGCGGCGGTCTGCGGCTGGCGACGACCGACGACGAGGTGGACTGGCTGCGGCGCGTCCACGGGATCGCGCGCCTCGCTGGCTACGCGTGCGAGATCATCGGGCCGGAGGAGATCCGCCGCTGGCACCCCTTCCTCGACCCGTTCGGCGTCAAGGCGGCGTTCCGCACCGTGCATGACGGCCACGTGGCGCCGGCGGACGTGACCAACGCGATGGCGGCGGGCGCGCGGGCGCTGGGCGCGACCATCCACCGCCGCACGCGCGTCACCGGGGTCAGCCTGCTGCCGTCGGGCGAATGGCGGGTCGAGACCGAGCGCGGCGCCGTGACCTGCGAGCACGTGGTGAACGCCGCGGGCAGCTACGCCGGCGTGGTGGCGGGCTGGACCGGCCACCGCGTTCCCATGGCCAACATGCTGCACCACTACCTGATCACCGAGCCGCTGCGCGAACTGCGCGAGCACGCCCCGGAACTGCCCGTGGTGCGCGACCCCTACAGCAATTCCTACCTGCGCGAGGAGGCCGACGGCGTCCTGATCGGCCCCTACGAGACGGCGACCGCCCATGTCTGCTGGGATGGCGAGCCGCCCGCCTGGGACTTCGAGAGCGAGCTGGTCGCCCCCGAACTGGACCGGCTGATGCCGTGGCTCGAACGCGCCGCCGAGCGGTTTCCGCTGTTCGGGCAGGCCGGCGTCAAGTCCATCATCTCCGGCGCCATCACCCACACGCCCGACGGCGTCTACCTGTCCGGCCCGGCGCACGGGCCGCGCAACTACTGGATGCACTGCGCGGCGTCGATCGGCGTCGCGCAGGGCGGGGGCGCGGGGAAGTACCTAGCGCAGTGGATGGTCCACGGTCAGGCCGAGATCAACATGGCGGAATTCGACCCGCGCCGCTTCGGCGGCTGGGCGAGCGACGCCTACGCGGCCGAGGTCGCGATCGCCGACTACCACCACATGTACTACTGCTACCGGCCCGGCGAGCAGCACGCGGCGGGGCGCGATCTCCGCCTGTCCGCGCTGCACGAGCGGCTGAAGGCGCGCGGCGCGCGCTTCCAGCAGGTCAACGGCTGGGAGCGGGCGCGCTGGTTCGACGCGGCCGGCGCCGGCGACGATTTCCGCTTCCGCCGCTCGGCGAACCTGCCCGCCCAGATCGCCGAGGCGATGGCGGTGCGAGAGCGGGTCGGACTGATGGACCTGTCCACCTTCGCCAAGTTCGAGGCGACGGGGCCGGATGCGGCGGCGTGGCTCGACCGCATCTGCGCCAACCGGCCGCCCCGGCGCGACGGCGGCGTCGCGCTGACGCATCTGCTGAACGCGAACGGCTTCATCGAGGCCGAGATCACCGTCACCCGGCTGGCGGCGGACCGCTTCTACCTGCTCTCCGGCGCCGCGGCGCAGTTGCACGACCTCGACCACCTGCGCTGGCGCGTCGCGCCCGGCGAGGGCGTCGCGGTGACGGACGTCACCGACGACTTCGGCACGCTGGTGCTCGCCGGGCCGCGGGCGCGCGCGGTGCTGACGGCCTGCACGGACGCGGACCTCTCCAACGCCGCCCATCCCTGGCTGACGGCGCGCGAGGCGGCCGTCGCGGGCGTGGCGGGCGTGCGCCTGCTGCGGATGACCTATGTGGGCGAGCTCGGCTGGGAGCTGCACGTCCCCCGAGCCGGCATGGCGGCCGTCTTCGACGCGCTTACCGAGGCGGGCGCCGCCCATGGCCTGTCGCTCGTCGGAACCGACGCGATGAACATGCTGCGGCTGGAGAAGGGCTATCGCGGCTGGGGATCGGAGCTGACCGCCGAGGTGGACATGATCGAGGCGTCGATGGCGCGCTTTCTGCGCCTGGAGGGGCGGGACTTCATCGGCCGCGACGCCACCCTGCGACGGCAGGCGCAGGGGCCGCGCATGACGCTGGTCCTGCTGGCGGTCGACGCCATGGACGCCGACTGCCTCGGGAACGAACCCGTCTACGCCGGCGACCGGCTGGCGGGCCTGACCACCAGCGGCGGCTTCGGTCCCGCGGTCGGCCGCTCGCTCGCCTTCGCCTATGTCGCGCCCGACCTCGCGGCCGTCGACACGGGCCTCGACGTGCTGATGTTCGGCGAGCGCCGGGCCGCGCGCGTGCTAGCCGACGCGCCGTGGGACCCCGACAACCTGCGCCCGCGCGCCTGAGAGACCGTCCCATGTCCAGATCCCTGCCGTCTCACGCCCGGGTCGTCATCGTCGGCGGCGGCGTCATCGGCGCCTCGATCGCCTATCACCTGACGCAGCTCGGCTGGCGCGACGTCGCGCTGCTGGAGCGCAAGCGCCTGACCAGCGGCACGACATGGCACGCGGCGGGCCTCGTGGGGCAGCTGCGCGCCACGGCGAACCTGACGCGCCTCGCGCAGTACACCACGCAGCTCTATGCGGGGCTGGAGGCGGAGACCGGGCAGGCCACCGGCTTCCAGCAGCGCGGCTCGCTGTCCATCGCCACCAACCCCGAGCGGCTGGAGGAGCTGATGCGCGGCGCCTCGATGGCGCGCTGCTTCGGGCTGGAGGTGGCGCCGGTCACGCCGGCGGAGATCAAGCGCTTGTGGCCGATGCTGAGCGTCGACGACGTGCTCGGCGGCGTCCACCTGCCCGGCGACGGCCAGACTGACCCGATCGGGACCACGCTGGCCATGGTGAAGGGAGCGACGTCGCGCGGCGCGCAGGTGTTCGAGAACACCGCCGTCACCGCGATCCTGACGCGCGACGGCCGAGCGACCGGCGTCCAGACCGACGCGGGCGTCATCGAAGCCGAGCATGTGGTGATCGCATCCGGTCTATGGTCGCGCCATCTGGGGATGGCGGCGGGCGTCGCGATCCCGTTGCAGGCGTGCGAGCATTTCTACATCGTCACCGAGGCGATGCCCGGGCTGACGCCGGACCTGCCGGTGCTGCGCGACCCCGACAACTGCGCCTATTTCAAGGAGGACGCCGGCAAGCTGCTGTTGGGCGCCTTCGAGCCGAACGCCAAGCCCTGGGCGCTCGACGGCCCGCCCGCCGATTTCGAGTTCGGCGAACTGCCCGACGACTTCGCCCATTTCGAGCCGATCCTGGAGGCCGCCTGTCGGCGCCTGCCCGCGCTCGGCGAGGTCGGCGTCCGCAAGTTCTTCAACGGCCCCGAAAGCTTCACGCCCGACGTGCGCTACCTGCTCGGCGAGACGCCGGAGGTGGCGGGGCTCTGGGTGGCGGCGGGGTTCAACTCGATCGGCATCCAGTCGGCGGGCGGCGCCGGCAAGGCGCTGGCGGAGTGGATGGCGGCGGGGCATCCGCCGATGGACCTCGCCGACGTGGACATCCGCCGCGCCCAGCGGCACCAGATCAACCGTCGCTACCTGAAGGAGCGGGCCACCGAGTCGCTCGGCCTGCTCTACGCGATGCACTGGCCGCACCGGCAGTACGCGACGGCGCGCGGCGTGCGCACCTCGGCGCTGCACGAGCGTCTCGCCGCGCGCGGCGCCTGCTTCGGCGAGACCGCGGGCTGGGAGCGCGCCAACTGGTTCGCGCCGGAGGGCGTGGCGCCCGAATACGGCTACAGCTGGGGACGCCAGAACTGGTTCGCGCACGCCGCCGCCGAGCACATGGCCACGCGCGAGGCGGCGACGCTGACCGACATGTCCTCCTTCGCCAAGTTCCTCGTGCAGGGGCGCGGGGCGGCGGCGGCGCTGCAGCGGATCTGCGCCAACGACGTGAACGTGGCGCCGGGCCGCATCGTCTACACCCAATGGCTGAATCCGCGCGCAGGCATCGAGGCCGACCTGACCGTGACGCGGCTGGGCGAGGCCGAGTTCATGGTCGTCGCCGCCGCCGCGGGCGCGCGGCGCGACCTCGCCTGGCTGAAGCGCCATCTGGGCGACGCCGCCGCCGTCGCCGACATGACGTCGGCCGAAGCCACGCTCTGCGTGATGGGGCCGAACAGCCGGGCGCTGCTGCAGGCGGTCTCGGGGGCCGATCTGTCCAGCGCCGCGCATCCGTTCGGCTGCTGGCGCGAGATCGAGATCGGCTACGCCCGCGCCCGCGCCCACCGCGTCACCTATGTCGGCGAACTGGGGTGGGAGCTCTATGTCCCCACCGAGTTCGCCCGCGCCGCCTTCGACGCGCTGATGGAGGCGGGCGGGGCGCACGGCCTGAAGCTCGCCGGGCTGCACGCGCTTGACAGCTGCCGCATCGAGAAGGCCTACCGCCACTGGGGCCACGACATCGGCGACGAGGACACGCCGCTGGAGGCGGGCCTGATGTTCGCGGTCAAGCCCGACAAGGGCGACTTCATCGGCCGCGACGCGCTGCGGCGTCAGCGCGACGCCGGGGCGACGCGGCGGCTCGCGCAGTTCCTGCTGACCGATCCCGCGCCGATGCTCTACCATGACGAGCCGATCTGGGCCGATGGGCGCATGGTCGGCCGCACCACGTCGGGCGCCTATGGCCACGCGCTTGGCGGCGCCGTGGCGCTCGGCTACGTCGGCGATCCCGGCGGCGACGTCGCCGCCATGATCGCGAACGCCGCCTTCGAGATCGAGGTGGCGGGCCGCCGCGTGGCCGCCCGCGCCAGCCTTTCGCCGCTCTACGACCCCCGCAGCCAGCGCGTGCGCGCCTGAAATCGGTGTACTGGGATGACCCTGCGCCACAACCCCGAGGACTTTGACGAAATCGACGTGGCGTTGGCGGCCCAGCCGCCCGGCCACTCGCTGCACCGCGCGCTCTAAAACGCCGAGTCGGCGTTCCGGCGCGACATGGAGCGGATCTTCGGCCGCCACTGGGTGCTGGCGGGCCACGCCGCGCAGGCGCCCGAGCCCGGCGACTGGTTCCTCTGCGAGATGGCGCAGGAAAGCATCGTCATCGTGCGCGGCCGCGACGGGGCGCTGCGCGCCTTCGCCAATGTCTGCCGCCACCGCGGCTCGCGCATCTGCCTGGCGCCGCAGGGCCACGCCACCGTGCTGGTCTGCCCCTATCACGCCTGGGCCTACAACCTCGACGGCTCGCTGCGCTCGGCGCGGCACATGGCGCCCGACTTCGACAAGGGCTCCCGCGGGCTGGAGCCGGTGCATCTGGCGGTCATCGAGGGGCTGGTGTTCATCACGCTGGCTGAGACGCCGCTGTCGCTCGACGTGGCGCGCCGGGCGATCGAAGCGGCCTACCGCCCCTATGGCTGGGCCGACGCCCGCGTCGCCCGGCGCGAGACCTACACGGTTCAGGCGAACTGGAAGCTGGCGGTCGAGAACTACCTCGAGTGCTATCACTGCGGCACGTCGCACCCTGAATACTCGAAGCTGCATGCGCTGGAGCAGCCGCTGGAGCAGATCGAGGACATGAACGCGGCGATGGAGGCGCGCACCTGCGCGCTGGGGCTGAGCGTGCCGCACATCGACCACCGCGTCGGCGCCGCCAGCGGCGAGGCAGGCGTCTTCACCTTCCGCTACGCGCTTTATGACGGCGTCAGCACCGGCGGACCGGACGGACGCCCCGTCGCGCCGCTGATGGGCGGCTTCACCGACTACGACGGCGGCGTCACCTCGACGCATTTCGCGCCGTCGTCCTTCTTCATCGCCTATCCCGATCACGGGGTGATCTACCGCTTCATCCCGCTGACCGCCGCGACGTCGGCGATGGAGCTGATCTGGCTGGTGCGCGGCGACGCGGTCGAGGGTTGCGACTTCGACCCCGAGGCGCTGACCTGGCTCTGGCGCGTGACCACCGAGGCCGACAAGCGCATCACCGAGGACAACCAGAAGGGCGTGAACTCGCGCTACTACCAGCCCGGCCCCTATGCGCCGGTCGAGCCGAACGCGATCCGATGGA
Organism: uncultured Rhodobacterales bacterium; assembly: GCA_964352995.1. Taxonomy (GTDB): domain Bacteria; phylum Pseudomonadota; class Alphaproteobacteria; order Rhodobacterales; family Rhodobacteraceae; genus Rubrimonas. Next base: position 2,735 of record CAYGUQ010000034.1, on the reverse strand, counting down.
TAGCGTGGTATCTGGCCGAGATCGCCTGACGTCGCCATGGCCGAGGAAACGACCTTCGACTTCGTCGTCGTCGGCGCCGGCTCGGCGGGCTGCGCGGTCGCGGCGGGCCTGTCGGCGGACGGCCGTCACAGCGTGGCGCTGATCGAGGCCGGCGGGCCTGACCGACGGCTTTGGACGCGGGTGCCGCTCGGCTACGCCAAGACCTTCTACGACCCCACGCTGAACTGGGCCTACAGCGCCGAGCCGGACCCCGGGCTGAACGGCCGCGCCGACTACTGGCCGCGCGGCAAGATCGTCGGCGGGTCGAGCGCCATCAACGCCATGGTCTGGATCCGCGGCAATCCGCGCGACTATGACGACTGGGCGGCGGGCGGCGCGGTCGGCTGGGCGTGGGCCGACGTGCTGCCGTTCTTCCGCGCAATCGAGGACAACGCCGCCGGGCCGGGGCCGGACGGCCTGCGCGGCCAGGGCGGGCCGGTGCGCGTGACCGACATCGCCGACCGGCCGCACCCGCTGGCGCGCCGGTTCGTCGAGGCGGGAGTGCAGGCCGGCCTGCCGTTCAATCCCGACTTCAACGACCGAGCGCAGGACGGCGTCGGCTACTACCAGATCAACACGCGGGACGGCCGGCGCGACGGCGCCGCGCGCGCTTTCCTGCGCCCCGCCATGGGCCGCGCCAACCTCTCCGTGCTGACCCGCGCGCACGCCTGCCGCGTCCTGATCGCGGAGGGCCGCGCGAGCGGGGTCGAGATCGACCGGAGCGGCGCGCGAGCCGTGGTGCGCGCACGGCGCGACGTGATCCTGAGCGCGGGCGCCATCGGCTCGCCGGCGCTGCTCCAGCGATCGGGCGTCGGCCCGGCCGGCCATCTCGCCGCCATCGGCGTCGCGCCGCTGGTGGACAGTCCCGCCGTCGGCGCGCATCTGCAGGACCATCTCGGCATCAACTACACCTACCGCGCCCGCGTCCCCTCGCTGAACGAGGCCCTGCGGCCATGGTGGGGCAAGGCGCTGGCTGGGCTGGACTATCTGGCGCGACAGCGCGGCCCGCTCAGCCTCAGCCTCAACCAGGGCGGCGGCTTCGCGCGCACGCGACCGGGGCTCGACCGGCCCGACATCCAGCTCTACCTGCAGCTCATCACGACGACCACTGCGCGCAACGGCGAGCGTCCGCTAATGCACCCGGACCCGTTTCCGGGCTTCTCGCTCGGGCTGTCGTCCTGCACGCCGCTGGCGCGCGGATCGGTCATGGTCCGGTCCGCCGACCCGTTCGCCGCGCCCTGCATCACGCCCAACGGGTTGGGGACGGAGCGCGACGCTCAGGACATGCTGGCGGGCGTGAAGCTGCTCCGCCGTCTGGCCGGGCAGCCCGCCCTGCGCGCGGTGATCGCCGAGGAGCTCGCGCCGGGCCCGGGCGTCGCGACCGACGCCGAGCTGATCGCCGACTTCCGCGAGCGCTGCGGCACGGTCTACCATCCGGTCGGCACCTGCCGGATGGGCGCCGACCCTGCGCTGTCGGTCCTTGACCCGCGCCTGCGGGTGCGCGGGATCGACGGCCTGCGGGTGATCGACGCCTCCGCATTTCCCTCCATCATCTGCGGCAACACCAACGCGGCTGCCATCATGACCGGCGCCCGCGGCGCAGCGCTCACGCTGGAGGACGCGCGGTGAACCTGCCGCGCGAGGGCGCCGGGCGGGACCTGCCGCCGCTGGACTGGCTCCGCGCCTTCGAGGCGTCGGCGCGGCTCGGCAGCTTCACCGCCGCGGCGCAGGAGCTGACGCTGACCCAGGCGGCCGTCAGCCACCATGTGCGCAGCCTGGAGCGACGGCTTGGCGCAGCGCTTTTCGTGCGCCTGCCGCGCTCGCTGCGGCTGACCGAGATCGGCGCGGCCTACCTGCCGCCGGTGCGGCAGTGCTTCGACCAGTTGAGCGCCGCCACCGTGGGACTGTTCGGCCCGGCGGGACGACGCAGCCTCGTGGTGCGCGCGCCGGTGTCCTTCGTCGCCCTCTGGCTGGCGCCGCGGCTGCCGGAGTTCGTGGCGGCGCATCCCCGCGTCGCGTTGCGCGTGATCTCGGCCGTATGGGAGCATGCGGCGGCGGACGATCCGTCCGACATCGAGATCCGCTTCGGCGCAGGGCCGTGGCGGGGCCGCGAGGCCGAACTGCTCGTGAACTGGAGCGCCGTCGTCGTGTGTCGCCCGGACCTGGCGCCCACAGGCGACGCGCCGGCGCGAATGGCTGCGCTGAGTCAGGCGGCCCTCATCCATGTGACGGGCTACGAGGACCTCTGGCGACGCCTGCTCCAGCCCTACGGCATCACCCTGCCGCCTTTTCACGGCGTCAACGTCGACACCTCGCTGGCGGCGCTGGAGCTGGCGGCGGCGGGCCATGGGCCCGCGATCGTGCTCGAAGGGTTTGCGCGACCCTATCTCGCGGCAGGCCGTCTGGCCCTCGCGACCGACGACCTGCTCTCCCTGGCGGAGGCGCACCACCTCCTCGGCCCCGAAAGCGCCGTGCGCCCGCCGCCCGAGGCTGCATTCTTCCGCGACTGGTTGCGGCGGCAGACGGCGAGAGGCTGAGCGGCGAGGTCGCGGCGGCGGCGGCCCGCCATGCCGCGCCGACGCCGGCCCTGATGCGCAAAGGCGTCTGGCGTAGCGATTCATCGCGCGAATCCAGCAGGATAGACGGGGTTCATGAGCGAACCGACACCCCCGACGCAAAACACCACGAACTGGCGG
>CAYGUQ010000033.1:13201-18620 GCA_964352995.1 uncultured Rhodobacterales bacterium | reverse complement strand
GCGCTGCCGTTCCTGTTCATCTTCAACACCGACCTGCTGCTGATCGACGTGGGCTGGGCGCAGGGGATCTTCGTCTTCGTCACGGCGACGCTGGCCATGCTGCTCTTCGCCGCCGCGACGCAGGGCTGGTTCCTGACGCGCAACCGCATCTACGAGGCCGCGGCGCTGCTGCTGGTCGCCTTCACCCTGTTCAGGCCCGGCTACTGGATGGACATGATCAGCCCGCCCTTCACCGAGCGCGAGCCCGGCGCGATCGTCGAGGCCGCCGCCGCGACGCCGCCGGGCGAGGCGCTGCGCCTGCGGGTGAACGGGCTCGATCAGTTCGGCGACCCGATCAGCTTCGTGGCGCTGCTGGAGATGCCGGCCGACGCCGCCGGCGAGACCGACGGCGCCGCGCGGCTGGAGCAGGCCGGCGTCTTCTTCGTGGAGCGCGACGGCAAGACCATCATCGACGACGTCGCCTTCGACAGCCCTGCGCAGGCCGCCGGCCTCGACTGGGACCAGGAGGTGGTGCGCGTGCTGCAGCCGGTGTGGCAGCCGAGCAAGTACCTCATGTACATCCCGGCGCTGGGCCTCCTGGCGCTGGTCGTGCTGGCGCAGCGCCGCCGCGCCGAGGCCGCCGAGGCCTCCGGCGCCGCGGCGACGGCCTGAGGGGAGGGCGGGGACCATGTTCGCCAACATCCTGCTGCCGGTCGATCTCGGCCATGACAGTTCCTGGATCAGGGCGCTGCCCGCCGCGGCGGAGCTGGCGCGGCGCGACGGCGCTGCGCTCCACCTGCTCGCCATCGCGCCGGATTTCGGCATGACCGCGGTGGCGGGCTACTTCCCGGCCGGTTTCCAGCAGGACGCGGTGGCGCGGCTCAGCGGCGATCTCGCCGACTTCGCCGCGGCGAACGGGCCGAAGGACGTGGCGACCGAGGTCCATGTCGGCCTCGGCCACGCCGCGGAGCAGATCCTCGCCGCGGCGTCGGCGACGAAGGCGGACCTGATCGTCATGGCCTCCCACGCGCCCGACATGGTGCGCTCGCTGCTCATCGGCTCGGTGGCCGACAGGGTGGTGCACGCCTCGCCGGTTTCGGTGCTCGTCGTTCGATGATAAGAAGCGCCGATCAGGGCGTATCGACGCCGGCGCCTCCGACCCGCCGACGTCAGCCCAGCTTTCGAAAGACCGCGTCGCCATGACCCCCTTCGCCATCGCCGGCGTGCAGATGCACGTCGCCGCCGCCCATGACAACGTCGAGGCGATGCGCCACCGCCTCGACGTGCTGATGGCCCGGTTCCCGTGGACCCAGATGGCGCTGTTCAGCGAGCTCGCGCCCTACGGCCCGCTGCCGCGCTTCGCCCAGCCCTTCCCCAACCAGGCGCTCGACCAGTTCTGCGCCGACGCGCGCCGCTACGGGATCTGGCTCATCCCCGGCTCGATGTTCGAGAAGGACGTCGACGGCCGCATCTACAACACCGCCGTCGTGATCAACCCGCACGGCGAGATCGTCGCGAAGTACCGCAAGATGTTTCCGTTCCGCCCCTACGAGGCCGAGGTCTCGGCGGGCGAGGGGTTCTGCGTGTTCGACGTGCCGGGCGTCGGCCGCTTCGGCCTGTCGATCTGCTACGACATCTGGTTTCCCGAGACGACGCGCCAGCTCACCGCGATGGGCGCGGAGGTGCTGCTGCACCCGGTCCTGACCGGCACGACCGACCGCGACGCCGAGCTCGCCATCGCGCGCGCCACCGCGGCGCAGTTCCAGTGCTACGTCTTCGACGTCAACGGCCTCGGCGCCGGCGGCGTGGGCCGGTCGCTGGTGGTGGACCCGTCCGCGACGGTGCTGCACCAGTCGGCGGGGCAGGAGGACATGTTCCCCTTCGAGGTCGATCTCGACCTCGTGCGCCGCCAGCGCGAGAACGGCCTGCGCGGGCTGGGGCAGGTGCTCAAGAGCTTCCGGGACCGCCCGGTGGACTTTCCCGTCTACGACCGCGCGAGCGGGTCGGACGCCTATCTTTCCACCCTGGGGCCGCTCGCGATGCCCCAACGGGCGGCTCCGCCGCCCGCGCCCGCGCAGCCGGCCGACGCCGCCGCCGACATCGCGTCGACGGCGCTGACCTACGGCCGGCCCGCGGCGGTTTCGGCGGAGTGATCTGAACGTACACGGAGGCGACCATGGCCGATGACGGAATGGCGACCACGAAGGGTTCGATCGGAGAGTACTACAGCGCCGTTCAGCTCCGCGCCGACAGGTGGACCGCGCTGCGGCAGACGCTCGAGGCCGCGGCGCGGCACGGGCCCAAGGCGCGCGAGTCGGGCAAGCTCGCCGCCAAGGCAGAGGAGCTGTTCGACAGCCTGACGCCCATCGAGGCCTACTGGGCCTTTCCCGGCCGCGCCGCCTTCGAGCACATGCGCCGCCAGCTCGCCCACGGCCATCTCGACGACGCCGCCCATCTCGTGCGCCGCGCCGCCCGCGCCCTGAGTTCCGGCGCCTACCGCCGCCGCCACATCCCGCTCTCCGTCGAGGACCCCGAGGCGGAGGAGATGGAGGACGAGTCGACGCTCTCGGTCGAGGCGCGCGCGCTCGTGCGCCCCTATTTCGAGGTGCTGGTCGTCGACGACATCTCCGAGCATCAGGAGCGCTGGCTGCGCGCCTCGCTGCAGCGCGCCCGCCGCCCCGAGGACGCCTTCGTCTACGAGATCGTCGTGGCGCCGAGCCTTGAGGACGCGCTCATCGGCATCCTCTTCAACCACAACATCCAGGCCGTGATCGTGCGCCCCGGCCTGCGGCTGAAATCCGAGAACAAGCTGCCCGTCCTGACGCGCTATCTCAACCGCGTCGGCGACGACGAGGACGTCGACGCGCTGTCGCCGGAGGATTACGGGCCTGAGCTCTGCCGCCTCGTCTCCAAGGTGCGGCCCGAGCTCGACGCCTATCTCGTCACCGACCGCTCGGTGGAGGACATCGCGGGCATGGACCTCGGCCACTGCCGCCGCGTCTTCTACAATCAGGAAGACTTCCTGGAACTGCACCTCAACATCCTGCGCGGCGTGAACTCGCGCTACAAGACGCCGTTCTTCACCGCGCTCAAGGAATACTCCAAGCAGCCGACGGGCGTGTTTCACGCCATGCCGATCAGCCGCGGCAAGTCGATCAGCCGCTCGCACTGGATTCAGGACATGGGGGCGTTCTACGGCCCCAACATCTTCCTCGCCGAGACCTCGGCGACCTCGGGCGGGCTCGACAGCCTGCTGGAGCCGCACGGGCCGATCAAGAAGGCGCAGGAGAACGCAGCGCGCGCCTTCGGCGCCAAGCAGACCTTCTTCGCCACCAACGGCACCTCTACCTGCAACAAGATCGTGGTGCAGGCGCTGGTGCGGCCCGGAGACATCGTGCTGGTCGACCGCGACTGCCACAAGTCGCACCATTACGGCATGGTGCTCGCCGGCGCCGAAGTCGTCTATCTCGACAGCTACCCGCTCAGCCAGTACTCGATGTACGGCGCGGTGCCGCTGCGCGAGATCAAGCATGCTCTGCTGAAGCTGAGGGCCGCCGGCAAGCTCGACCGGGTGCGGATGCTGCTGCTGACCAACTGCACCTTCGACGGCATCGTCTACAATGTCGAGCGCGTGATCGAGGAGTGCCTCGCGATCAAGCGCGATCTCGTCTTCCTGTGGGACGAGGCGTGGTTCGCCTTCGCCCGCTTCGGCCCGACCTACCGCCAGCGCACCGCGATGGCGGTGGCCAACAACCTGCGCCAGAAGCTGCGCGAGCCCGACTACGCCAAGACCTACGCGCGCCACGCCAAGGCGATCGAGAACGCCGACGACGACAAGCTGCTGGAGACGCGGCTGATGGCGCCGCCGGACGCGCGGGTGCGGGTCTACGCCACGCAGTCCACCCACAAGACGCTGACCTCGCTGCGTCAGGGCTCGATGATCCATGTCAACGATCAGGACTTCAAGGGCCAGGTCGAGCAGTCCTTCCACGAAGCCTACATGACCCACACCTCGACCTCGCCCAACTACCAGATCATCGCCTCGCTCGACGTCGGCCGGCGGCAGGTGGAGCTTGAGGGCTTCGAGATGGTGCAGCGGCAGGTCGAGGCCGCCATGTCGATGCGCCGCGCCATCGCCACGCATCCGCTGCTGAACAAGTACTTCAAGCTGCTGACCGCCGGCGACATGATCCCCGAGGCGTATCGCGAGAGCGGGGTGCAGAGCTACTACAGCTCAAGCCAGGGCTGGACCGACATCTGGGAGAGCTGGGCGAGCGACGAGTTCGTGCTCGACGCCACCCGCGTGACGCTGGCGGTCGGCGGCGCCGGCTGGGACGGCGACACCTTCAAGAACGCCATCCTGATGGAGCGCCACGGCATCCAGATCAACAAGACCTCGCGCAACACCGTCCTGTTCATGACCAACATCGGCACGACGCGCTCCTCGGTCGCCTATCTCATCGAGGTGCTGGTAGGCGTCGCGAAGGAGCTCGACGAGCGGCTCGACGACGCCTCGCGCATGGAGCGCCTCGCCTTCGAACGCCGCGTGAAGTCGCTGACCGAGGACCTGCCGCCGCTGCCGGACTTCAGCCGCTTCCACACCGCCTTCCGCCGCGACGAGAACTCGCCGGAGGGCGACATCCGCCGGGCCTTCTTCCTCGCCTACGACGACACGAACTGCGATTACATGCCGCTCGACGGCGAGATCGACCGCGTGATCAAGAGCGGCGCGGAGGTCGTCTCGGCCTCCTTCGTCATCCCCTACCCGCCGGGCTTTCCCATCCTCGTGCCGGGGCAGGTGATCAGCGAGGAGATCCTCGCCTTCATGCGCGCGCTCGATGTCAGCGAGATCCACGGCTACCGCCCCGATCTCGGCCTGCGCGTCTTCACCGACGCGGCGCTCTCGACCGAGGCCGGCGCGGCCCTGCGCCGAGCCGCCGAATAACAAGTAACGGAGGGCGGCATGCCCAAGAAGACTCTGAAGAACATCTCCGAGATCCGCCGTTTCTTCCATACCAACCAGGAGCCGATCTACTTCATATCGGCGACCAACTTCAACCTTCTCGGGATCGACGAGTGGGTGAAGAATTTCAAGTATGTCAACTATCTGGACTGCTACGACGGCCGGCACCCGAACGTCTTCGTGCCGGACGAGCAGCCCCACGCCGAGTTCCAGTCGATCGAGGACATCAACAACTACCTGCTCCAGCACAAGCAGGTGGACGACTACACGAAGGATCGCGGTGGCAAGCCGAAGTTCGTGTTCCTGATGTTCGACGAGAAGACCGAGAAGCTCGCCAAGCAGATGGGCGCCGAGGTCTGGTTCCCGAAGGCCAGCCTGCGCACCCGCGTCGACAACAAGATCGAGACCGTGCGCATCGGCGACAAGGCCGGGGTGCCGTCGGCCTTGTCGCCGATGCGCACGGTCTCGATCTTGTTG
>CAYGUQ010000033.1:0-13191 GCA_964352995.1 uncultured Rhodobacterales bacterium | reverse complement strand
CGCTGGCCGAGGTCGGCGGCTGGAGCGATCTGCAGGAGCTCGCCAAGGAGGCCGGGCTCGGCTCGGACCTCGTGCTGCAGTCCGCCTTCGGCGACAGCGGCCACACGACCTTCTTCATCAAGGACGAGGCCGACTTCCGCAAGCACGAGCACGAGATCGTCGGGCAGGGCGAGATCAAGATCATGAAGCGGCTGGTCTGCCGCGGTTCGGCCATCGAGGCCTGCGCCACCAAGGCCGGCACCATCGTCGGCCCGCTGATGACCGAACTCGTCGGCTTCAAGGAGCTGACGCCCTATCGCGGCGGCTGGTGCGGCAACGAGATCTTTTCGACGGCTTTCGCGCCCAAGGTGCGGAACAAGGCGCGCGAACTGACGTTCAGGTTCGGCGAGCAGCTCAAGGCCGAGGGATATCGCGGCTACTTCGAACTCGATTTCCTGATCGAGGAGAAGACCGGCGAGATCTATCTCGGCGAGCTGAACCCGCGCATCACCGGGGCCAGTTCGATGACCAACCACGCCGCCTTCGCCCACGCCGACGCGCCGCTGTTCCTGTTTCACCTGCTGGAGTTCAGCGGCAAGCCGTTCGACATCGACGTGGAGGAGCTGAACGCCCGCTGGGCCGACCCCGACATGATCGACTCGTGGAGCCAGATGGTCATCAAGCACACCGACGACAGCGTCGACATCGTGACCCAGGCGCCCGAGACCGGCATCTACCGGATGCTCGACGACGGCCGCGTCGTCTACGACCGCTTCGACTACCACCGCCGCGCGGTGGAGAGCGAGAAGGAGGCGTTCTTCCTGCGCATCCTCAAGCCCGGAGACTACCGCTACGAGGGCGCCGATCTCGGCATCCTCGTGACGCGCGGCCGCTCGATGACGAAGAAGTTCGAGCTGGACCCCCGCGCCCGCAAGTGGATCGACGGCATCAAGAAGTGCTTCTCGGCGCGGCCGCTGCCCTCCGCCGCGGCGCTGGCCGAACCCGCCTTCAAGATCCTGTGACGGCGTGGCGCTCACCTTCCGCGCCTTATCCGAAGACGCGCCCGGCCCGCTCTGGGCCGGGCTGTTCCACGAGCACTGGCCGGCCTATCGCCGCTGGTGGCTGAAGCAGGGCGCCGAGGCGCGCCCGACCTATCGCGAGAGCCGCGACGCGCTCAGCGCCGCCATGCCCGAGATGACCGGGCTCTACGAGGCGCTGTGCGACCTCGCCGGCGGCGGCGACCTCGAGGCGCGGTTCCTCAGCTTCTATTGCCCGCCGCCCTATCTCTCGGCCTGCTCGCAGGCGGTGTGGCCGGGCGAGGCGCCGCTGCTGGTGCGCAACTACGACTACAACCCCGCGCTCTTCGACGCGCTGGCGCTGCGCACGCGCTGGGGCGGCGTCGGGGTGAAAGGCGTCTCGGACGGGCTCTGGGGCCTAGTCGACGGCGTGAACGAGGCGGGCCTCGCCGTCTCGCTCACCTTCGGCGGCCGGCAGGTCGCTGGTGACGGGTTCGGCGTGCCGCTGATCCTGCGCTACGTGCTGCAGACCTGCGAGACCGCCGAGGAGGCCGGCCGCCGCCTCGCCCGCGTGCCCTGCCACATGAGCTACAACGTCACCGCGCTCGACGCGAAGCGCCGCTACCTCACCGCCTATCTCGCGCCCGACCGGCCGGCGGTCGTCACCCACGCGGCCGTCGCGACCAATCATCAGGAGCGGGTGGAGTGGGAGACGCACGCCCGCTTCACCGCGACGGTGGAGCGGGAGCGCTACCTGCTCCACCGCCTGACGCTGCATGTCGAGCCGGAGGAGCGCTTCATCGCCGCCTTCCTGCGCCCGCCGCTCTATTCGCTGGCCTTCGACCGCGGCTTCGGCACGCTCTTCACCGCCGCCTACCGCCCGCGCGAATACGGCTTCGAGCTGCGATGGCCGAACGCGGTCTGGCGGCCCTTCGACGACCCCGGCGCCCCGGCCGCGATGCGCGTCGCGCTGCCCGACCTCGCCGCGCAGGGGTGAGGGCGGCCGGCGACGCGACTACCGTTGCGGACGGCGCGGACGTGACCGAAAAGCGGCCTCGCTTCGCCGACGACTTCACAAGACCGTCGATCCGGACGACATGGAGCGCGATGATGCGGCAGGACGAGATCGAAGCGGCTGCGACCGGCGCCCCGAAAGGCGCCGCGCGCGCGCCTGCGTCCGCAGGGGCCGTAGCGCTTTCGCCCGACGACCTGATCGCCTGCCCGGCCTGCGACCTGCTGCACCGACTGGCGACGCCCGCGCCGGGGGGCAGGGCGCGCTGCCGGCGCTGCGGCGCGGCGCTGCTGACCGACCGGGCGGCGGCGCTCGACACCGCGCTGGCCTGCGCCGTCGCAATTCTGATCCTGATCGCCGCCACGCTCTACTTCCCGTTCCTGACGCTGGAGGCCGCGGGCGTCGAGCGCCGCGTCTCGCTGCTCGACGCGGTGCTGGCCTTCGCGGCGGGCTGGCTTGCGCCGCTCGTCATCGCCATGGCGGCTTTCGTCGTCGCCGCGCCGGCGGCGCGCGCGGCGCTGCTGATCTACGTGCTGGGGCCGCTGCGCCTCGACCGCCCGCCGCTGCCCGGCGCGCGCGCCGCCTATGCGCTCGCCAACGACATCAGGCCGTGGTCGATGGCCGAGATATTCCTGCTCGGCGTCGCGGTGGCGCTGGTGAAGGTGGCGGGGCTCGCTTCGGTCAGCCTCGGCCCCGCCTTCTTCGCCTGCGCGGTCGGCGTCGCGCTGATCGTCGTGGAGGACGCCGCGGTCTGCCGCTGGTCGATCTGGCGGATGCTGGAGGGCGCGCGATGACGGCCGCCGCCGCCGCGCCGCGGATGACCACCGCGCGCGACGCGGGCCTCGTCGGCTGCCGACGCTGCGGCGCCGTCTCGCCCGCCGGCGCCGCGAAGTGCCGGCGCTGCGGCGCGCGGCCCGACGTCGTGGACGCAGGCTCGCTGCAGACCGTCTGGGCGCTGCTCGCGGTCGGCCTCATCGCCTACGTCCCCGCCAACATCTGGCCGATGCTGCGCGTCAGCCGGTTCGGGACCACGCAGGAGAGCACCATCGTCGGCGGCGTTATCGATCTGGTCGACCATGGCGCCTACGGCGTCGCCGCCATCGTCGGCGTCGCCAGCGTCGTGGTGCCGGTCGCCAAGTTCCTCGTGATCGCCTGGCTCGCCGTCGCCATCGCCGCCCGCCGCCGCCGCGCCCCCAACGCGCACGCGCTGCACCGCATGCACCGGCTGGTGGAGCTCGTCGGGCGCTGGTCGATGGTCGACATCTTCGTCGTCGCCATCCTCGCGGCGCTGGTGCAGCTCGGCCTGCTCGCCGCCATCCATCCCGGCATCGCAGCGGTGTTCTTCGCGGTGTCTGTGGTCTTCACCATGCTCGCGGCGCAGGCCTTCGACCCGCGCCTGCTGTGGCTGGAGCATGCAGCGCCCCCTCTCCCCCGCCCCAGCGCAGGAGCCGACCGTTGACGCATGACGCCGACATCGCGCCGCCCGACCTCGAGGACCGGCCTGCGCGCCGCATCTCGCTGGTGTGGCTGCTGCCGCTGCTGGCGCTGGCGGGCGCGCTCGGCGTCGCCTGGAGCGCCTGGTCCGCGCGCGGGCCGGTGATCGAGATCGTCTTCGAGGACGCCTCCGGCGTGCGCGCCGGCGAGACCACCCTGCGCCGCCGCGACATCGAGGTCGGCCGCGTCGAGGACGTCCGCTTCGCGCCGGACGCCGACCATGTCGTCGTCACCGCCCGCATCGAGCCGGAGATCGCGCCGCTGCTCGACGACGGCGCGCAGTTCTGGGTGGTGCGCCCCGAGATCACCACGCGCGGCGTCACCGGCCTCGGCGCGCTCGTCTCGGGCGTCCACATCGAGACGGCGTGGGTGGACGCGCCGGGAGAGCCGCGGCAGGCGTTCGTCGGCCTGGCCGAAGCGCCGCTCACCCCGCCCAACACGCCGGGCCTGCGCATCGTCCTGCGCGCGGCCGACGGCGGCTCGGTCGCCGTCGGCGCGCCGGTCTTCTTCAAGGGCATCGAGGTCGGCCGCATCGAGAGCCGCCAGCTCACGCCCGCGGGCGGCGCGGTGGAGTTCGAGGTCTTCGTGCGCGCGCCCTACGACGCCCATGTGACGCGCGCGACGCGGTTCTGGAACGCCTCCGGTTTCGACGTCGAGCTCGGCGCGGAGGGCGCGCGCCTGCGCGTCGCCTCGCTGCTGTCGCTGCTGCAGGGCGGCGTCGGCTTCGACACGCTGGAGGGGCCCGCGGCGCACGTCGCCGAAGCCGCCGCCGCCGGCGCCGTCTTCCGGCTGCACCCCTCCGAAAGCGAAGCCCGCGACAGCCTGCTCGACGGCGACGTGGAGCAGGCGGCGCTGCTGACGGCGCGCTTCGAGGGCTCGGTGCGCGGCCTCAGCGCGGGCGCCCCGGTGGAGTTCCGCGGCATCCGCATCGGCTCGGTGCGCGACATCGCGCTTTCCGTAGAGGAGGGCGCCGACGCCACGCTCGCCGCCACGCTGCAGATCCAGCCGCGCCGCCTCGGCGTGCCGGACCGGCAGGCGGCGCTCGACTTCATCGCCGAGAACGCCCGCCGCGGGATGCGCGCCAAGCTCCAGAGCGGCAGCCTGATCACCGGCGCGCTCTACGTGAACCTCGTGCAGGACCTGACCGGACCGGCGATCTTCGACGGCACGGCCGAGCCCTATCCGGTGCTGGAGACCGCGCCGTCCGACCTCGAGGCCGTGACCGCCACCGCCCAGGGCATGATCGCGCGCATCAACGCCCTGCCGATCGAGGAGCTGCTGACGGAGGCGACGGGCCTCATGAGCAGCCTCGCCGCCGTGGCGGCCGACCCGGCGACCCAGGGGCTGCCCGCCGACGCGGCCGCCGCGGTGCAGGCGTTCGGCAGGCTGGCGGGCTCGCCCTCCGTCGCCGAGGCCCCGGCGTCGCTGGCGCGCGTGCTTGCGGAGGTCGAGACGCTGCTGACGACGCTGCGCGAAACCGGCGCCGTCGACCAACTCGGCGCCGCCGTGGCCGACGCCCGCACCGCGATGGCGTCCGCCAGCGCGGCCGCGGCTTCGGTGGAGCAGGCCGCGACGCGGCTGCCGCGGCTCGTCTCCACGCTCACCGCTACCGCCGACCGCGCCGACGCCGTGCTCGCCTCCTTCGAGGTCGGCTCCGAGCTGAACTACGAGGCCGTGACCGCCCTGCGCGAGGTGCGCGACGCCGCGCGGGCGGTGACGGCGCTGATCTCCGCCTTGGACCGGCGGCCGAACTCCCTCATATTAGGCAGATGACAGTGCATCGTTTCGCGATCTTCGGCCTGCTCGCGCTGCTGGCCGCCTGCGCCGCGCCGCAGGAGCAGCGCCTCTATCTGCTGGAGCCGCCGAGGGCCTCCCTCGTCGGGCCCATCGGGGCGTCCGTCGTTGCGGTGCGGGCGGTCGACCTGCCCGCCTACGCCCGCGCCACCGCGATGGTCCACATCGTCGAGGACGGCTCGGTCCAGCAGTCGGACGTCGCCCGCTGGGCAGACGATCCGTCGCGCGCCGCCACCGTCACGCTCGCCAACCAGATCGCCGACCGCACGGGCGCCGACGTCGTGACCGAGCCGTGGCCGAGCGACGCCGGGCCGGAGGCTGTCGTCTCTGTGCTGATCGAGCGGTTCATCGGCGCGCTCGGCGGAGAACTGACGCTGAGCGGGCGCTATTCCATCACCGGGGCCGACCGTCGGGTGGAGCGCGCCTCGTCGGGCTTCTCCATCGTCACGCCGACGCAGGGGCCGGGCTTCGAGGGCCTCGCCCGCGCCCATGGCGTAGCGCTCGACACCCTCGCCGCGCAGATCGTGCAGAGCCTGCGCTAGCACGGTTTCCGAGCCGCCCGGCAAAGGTGTCGATACGCGCACTGTCGGATTCGGCCTGTCCTCGCCCGGTGCTGCGCGCAGCCCTTTGTCCGCGTGAGGAAATCCTCGACCGCCCTGCGCCGGTCGCGAGGACGTTCGGGCGCGGTCCGGGCGCAGCGTCCTCGCATTGTGGCCGGCGTGTCGCCCGGCCCCTGTCGCCGCAGGGCCGGGCGTTCCGTCTTCGGCTATCGCCGGCCTACTTCGTCGTGGCCCAGTAGAAGGCGGAGTGGATCGAGCCGCCCTGGCTGAAGCCCTCGACGTTCTTGCGCATCGCGACCTGCTGGATCTGCTGGAACATCGGCGCGAAGGGCGAGACCTGCTGGTGGATGCGTTGCATCTCCTCGTACATCGCCGCGCGCTTGTCGCCGTCCTTCTCCAGCACCGCCGCGTCGGCCAGCGCCTCCGTCTCGTCCGCCGGCCACGCGTTGCGCCACGCCAGCAGGCCGGTCGCGTTGGCCTCGTCGGAGTTGTCGGGGTTGCGGGCGAAGGTGTCGGCGTTGGTGTGCGGGTCCGGGTAGTCCGGCCCCCACGCCTCCAGCGCGATCTGGTGCTTGCGGGCGCGATACTCCGTCAGCACCTCCTTGCCGGTGCCGACGCGCAGCTCGATGGTCACGCCAGCCTCGGCCATGGTGCTCTGGATGCGCTGGGCCATGTCCAGCCGCTCCTGATCGTTGCGCACCGAGATGGTGAAGGAGAGCGGGCCGACGCCGGCCTCCGCCAGCAGCGCCTTCGCCTTCTCGACGTCGAGCGCATAGGGCGTGTCGTCGATCGCGCCGAGGAAACCCGCCGGCAGGAAGCTCTGGTGGACGCGGTACTGGCCCTTGAGAAAGGTCGAGGCCATGCCCTCGTAGTCGATCAGGTACTTGAAGGCCTCGACGACCTTGGGATTGTTCAGCCCGTCGACCTTCTGGTTGAAGGAGAGGTAGGGGATGCGGCCCTTCACCTCGTCGATCACCTTGAGCTCTGCGTCGCCCTCGATGCCGGCGATGTCCACCGGCGTCAGCTTGCGGGCGACGTCGACGTCGCCGCGCTCGAGCAGCAGGCGCTGCGTGGCGGGCTCGCCGACATGGCGCAGGAACACGCGGCGCAGCGGCACCTCGCCCCGCCACCAGTTGTCGTTGGCCTCCAGCACATAGCTCTCGCCGGGCTTGTAGCTGATCTGGCGATAGGCGCCGGAGCCGGCGGAGTTCGACTTCAGCCACTCGTGGCCCATGTCGCCGTCGACCTCGTGGCTTAGCGCAAGATCCTTGTCGACGATCGACGCGACGACGGCGGTGAGGCAGTTGTAGAAGAAGCTCGGCGCGTAGGGCTTGTCGGTGACGATGGTCAGCTCGTAATCGCCGGTCGCCTTGATCTTCTCGGCGACGTTGTCCTTGGTGAAGCCGAACTGGGTGAGGATGAAGGACGGCGTCTTGTCGAGGATGACGGCGCGCTGCAGCGACCACGCGGCGGCGTCGGCGTTCACCGGTGCGCCGGAATGGAAGACGGCGCCCTCGCGCAGCTTGAAGCGATAGGTGACGTCGTCGACCTGCTCCCAGCTCTCCGCAAGGCCCGGCACGAGCGGGCCGAGATTGGCGGGGTCGAGCTCGATCAGCGTGTCGTAGACGTTGTTGTTCATGTCGTTGCCGGAGAACTCGAAGCTCTCGGCGGGGTCGAGCGATACGATATCGTCGATCTTGTCCGCGATCACGAGCGTATCCGCCGGCGTCTCGGCCCAGACGACGGCCGGCGTCAGCAGCGAGACGATCGCGAGCGCCGTCGCGGCGCGCAGCGAACCGGCTGTTATGGACTTCATCTGATGCTCTCCTGACTGGGCGCCCCTCGGGGCCTGCCGGCGCGGAGACGCGCATGTCCCGCGACGCAGACCCCAGACTGACAACAGACCCTGCGCCCTGTCCAGCGGCGCCTGAGCTTGCCGGGCGCGCATCGGGGCGCGGGCCGCCGCCTCCGCCCGGCATGACGGCCCCCGACCGGGCCGCGCGCCGCTAGCCCTCGCCCGGCGGGTCTCCGAGACGCACGCGCACGGGCGTCGGGTCGAAGCCGTTGCAGGGGTTGTTGAGCTGCGGACAGTTCGAGATGACGATCAGCACGTCGCGGTCGCCCGCCGTGACCTCGACGTAGAGCCCCGGCGTCGGGTCGCCGCCGCCGACCGCCAGCGCGCCCTCCGGCCCGACTGGCACCGGCATGAAGAAATTCACGTTGCCGACGATGTCGCGCCGGTCGCGGCCGTGGCTGGCGAGCGCCATCAGGAAGTTGTCGCGGCAGGAGTGGAGAAAGCGCGCGGCCTCGCCGAACCGCGTGGCGTTGGCCTCTGCGCAGCAGCAGCCGACGATGGTGTCGTGCCCGCCGAAGGTGTCGGCCGTGATCGTCGCCAGCGTCGCCCCGCGGTTGGAGATCAGCGCATGGCCCGTCGTCAGCCGCGTGACGCCGGCCGCCAGCAGCGTCGCCTGCGGATCGTAGCGCTCGTCCATGTCGTCGGCGACGTAGAACAGCGTGTCGACCGCCTGCTCGCCATGGGCGTCCTCGATCCGCGCGACCGCCCCGGCGCGCAGCCTGCCCGTCCACCACGCCCCGGCGGGGATGACGCTCCAGCTCATGGCGCGCGCCACCCGGCGAAGGCGCGCGCGGTCTCCGGGGTCAGCGCGCGCAGCGGCGCGAAACGGTCCTCGGCGTCGCGCCACAGGGTCAGTTCGACCGGCGCGCGGGGAGCGTTGGGCGGGGCCATCGCGTGCGGCATGTTGACGACGACGGCGAGCAGGTCGGCCGCCGCCTGCAGGTCGGCCCGCGCGCCGGCGAGATCGACGCCGCTCTCCCAGACCAGCCGCTGATCGTGCGTCACGAGCACGGGCGCGAACAGCGCGAAGGCCGGGTGCAGGTCGCGCTGCGTAAGCCCGAGCTTCATCGCGCCGAGGGTGAAGAGTTCCCGCGCGTCGGGCCGGTCGAGCCGGGAGGTCGCGTCGTCGCGCCGCGTCGGCGCGAGCGCGGCGAGGGCGTCGTTGCGGCCGAGCGCGTCGTCGACGATCTGGGCGAGCGGGCGGCCCATGTCCGACAGCAGCATCCGCCCGCGCCCCAGCCGCGTCGTCCACTGCACCTTCTGGCTGTCATGGACGTTCATGCGCTCCGACGGCGTCGCGGCGGACCACAGCATGAGCGAGACGCCGGCTGCGCCCTGCGGGTTCTCCGCCCGCAGCACGCTCAGACGCGGGATGCGCCCGAACCAGCAGCCGCCATGGGGAAGGGTGAAGCGCCAGTCCACGGCGGCTTCCCCCGGCGCGGCGGGGGCCTGCGGCGCGGCGGCGAGGGCGGCGGCGTAGGCGGCGGGGTCCTGCCCCTCGGCCTGAAGCGCGGCGTAGCGCGCGGCGAGCGCGGCGATCCGCGCGGCCTTGTCCTGGATCTCCCAGGGGCGCTCCGCTGCGTCTCCCGGCGTCATGGCGTCCGCGCGAGGAAGCGGCGGGCGCGCTCGGTCTGCGGCGCGCCGAAGAACGCCGCCGGCGCCGCCCGCTCCACCAGCACGCCGCGGTCGAGAAAGACCACTTCGTCGGAGACGTCGCGCGCGAAGGCCATCTCGTGCGTCACGACGATCATCGTCATGCCCTCCTCGGCGAGCCTGCGCATCACGCCCAGCACCTCGCCGACCAGTTCGGGGTCGAGCGCGGAGGTCGGCTCGTCGAACAGGATGACCTCAGGGGCCATCGCCAGCGCCCGCGCGATGCCGACGCGCTGTTTCTGCCCGCCCGACAGCGTGAACGGATAGACGTCGCGCTTGTCCGACAGGCCGACCTTCGCGAGCAGGTCGTCGGCCCGCTCCCGCGCCTCGGCGCGCGACAGGCCGAGCACGCTCAGCGGCGCGGCCTCGACGTTCTGGCGCACGGTGAGGTGCGGCCAGAGGTTGAAGCCCTGAAAGACCATGCCGATGCGCGCCCTGAGCCGCGCCAGCGCCGCGTCGCCCATCGGCTTGCCGTTGGCGGGGTCGACGCCGATGCGGTCTCCGGCGACGAAGATCTCGCCGCGGTCGGGCTTTTCGAGCCAATTGATGCAGCGCAGGAGCGTCGACTTGCCGGAGCCGGACGCCCCCAGCACGCTCACCGTGCGGCCCTTTTCGACCGTGAGCGAGACGTCGCGCAGCACCTCCAGCCCGCCGAACTGCTTGCTGACGCTGCGGATTTCGACTGCGTGCCCGTTCATGCGACCAGACCCCGGTTGAGGGCGCGGCGGCGCACGCCGGCCGTCGCGAGCTCTATCAGCAGGCTCACCGCCCAGTAGAAGCCGATGGCGACGAGAAGCGCCTGATAGGGAATGAAGTAGGTGGACTGAATCGAACTCGCCGCCGCGGTCAGCTCCCGTACGGTGATGATCGAGAGGAACGCGGTGTCCTTCAGCAGGATGATCGCCTGGTTGCCGAGCAGCGGCCCCGACTGCAGCACGAGCTGCGGCAGGATGATCTCGCGATACATCGCGAAGCGCGTGTAGCCGCAGGCGCGGGCGGCCTCGATCTGCCCGACCGGCAGCACCGCCCAGGCGCCGCGCAGGATCTCCGCCACATAGGCCGCGTGATAGGCGATCAGCCCGGCGAAGCCGACGGTCCAGGCGGACAGGCGCAGCCCCACCGCCGGCAGGCCGTAGTAGAGCAGGTAGGCGAAGAGCAGGAAGGGCAGCATCCGCATCGCGTCGACGAAGGCGCGCACGAGCCAGCCCGCGGGGCCGGCGCGCCGCAGCCCGGTCGCCATGATCGCGCCGAGCAGCGCCGCGCCGACGGCGGAGCCCGCGAACAGCCACAGGGTGTTCTGGAACCCGTCCAGCAGGCCCGCCCGCTGGCTCCAGAGAATGGCCCAGGGGTCCATTCAGCGCGCCTCCGCCCCGGCGCCGCGGGCCGCAGTCCCGCGCGTCATGCCGCGAGCCGCCGGGCGCGTTCGTCGAACAGGCGCTGCGCGCGCACCAGCCCCCAGATCAGCGCCATGTAGAGCGCCGCGGCGATCAGCATGGGCGGCAGCGGGTCGAAGGTGACCGCGATGATGCGGTTGGTCACCCGCGTCAGGTCGACGATGCCGATCACCGCGACGGCCGGGCTCGCCTTGATCAGCAGCGTCATCTCGTTGACGAGGCCGGGCAGGGCCCTGACCCACATCTGCGGCAGCAGGATGCGCCGGTATATCGCCCCGCGCCGCATGCCGCAGGCTCGCGCCGCCTCGACATGGGCCGGCGGGATGGTCTGCAGCGCCGCGCGCCAGACCTCGGCGTTGAAGGCCGCGGTGTTGAGGCTGAGCGCGATCAGCGCGATCGCCTCCCGGCTGAGGCCGAGGCCCAGCGACGGCCCCGCAAGGAACAGGAAGAGCGTCAGCGTCACCAGCGGCGTGGCCCGGCCAAGGCTCACATAGGCCGCCAGCGCCTGAGACAGCAGCGGCGCGCGCGTCTCTCGCAGGAGCGCGATGACGAGGCCCAGCGTCACGCCCAGCGCGATGGACGCCGCCGATATCCAGGCGGTCGTCCAGGCGCCCCAGAGCAGAAGCTCGAAGTTGACGAGCGTCACAGGCCGGCCGGCGCGGAGAGCGCGCGATACTCCTCGACCGTGCGGATCGGTCCCGTCGGCAGTTCAGGGAAGGCCTGCCCGAACCACTTCTCCTGCAAAGCCGCAAGCTCGCCGGTCTCGCGCATGTGGTTCACGAAATCGGTCAGGAACTGCAGCAGGCTCTCGTTGCCGCGCTGGACGGGCCATGCGTGGAAGCCGGGGCCGGACACCGGCTCGCCGATCTCGAACACGTCGCCGCGCTCGCGCACCAGCGCCTGCGCGCCGATCACCGAGTTGATCACGTAGTCGGTGCGGCCGTTGGCGAGGTCCTCGTAGGCTTCTGGGTAGGACACGTACTCCACCATGGGGCCGAGCGCGCCGCCGGTCTCGGCGAGCATGGCCTCCAGTTCGGGCAGGCGGGTGATGAGGGCGCTGCCGGCCTGGATGCCGAGCGTCTTGCCGGCGAGATCGGCGACCGACTGGATGCTGTCGTCGCCCTTGCGCTTGACGTAGTAGTGCGTCGCCGCGGCGGTGGGCGGCGCGAACTCGAAGGGCGCCAGCCGCTCCGCCGTGACGATGGAGCCGGTGATCGCGGCGTCGTACTGGCCGCCGGCCACGGCGGCGAGCAGGCCGGTCCAGGGCAGGATCTCCTGCCGGATCTCGAAGTCGGCGAACTCCTTCATCGCGGCGACCATGTCATGCGTGAAGCCGGTCGGCTCGCCGCCCTCGATGATCTCGAACGGGGCGTAGCTGTCCTCGGTCGCGATGGTCATGTAGCCGCGCTCGCGGATCTCCTCGAGGCTCGCGGCGGCGGCGGCCGACGCGATGCCGAAGGCGAGTGTGGCGGTCAGGATCGTTTTCAGCATCGGGCGGCTCCTCGGCGCGTGCATGCCGCATGAGGGAAGGCGCGACTGGTCGCCTCGGCAAGGAGGCGTGGCGTTTTTCGCGTCGATATGCGCGACAATGAATGACGACAGTGCAGGCGAATCCGGAGAAGCGCGTCAAACGGGCGCCTGCGTGTCCGGGCTGCGCGCGCGGCGCAGGTCAGCGCGCAGCCTCTCTGGCCGAAGGGCGCTTGCGGAAACGGCGCAAGGGTCGATTCCCG
Organism: uncultured Rhodobacterales bacterium; assembly: GCA_964352995.1. GTDB lineage: Bacteria > Pseudomonadota > Alphaproteobacteria > Rhodobacterales > Rhodobacteraceae > Rubrimonas. The sequence goes on along the minus strand of CAYGUQ010000033.1, from coordinate 704 downwards.
CGCCTGCGGGGCCATTGAGGGGCCATTGCGGGCCGCTGAGGCGCGCCTGCGCTTTCGCCGCGCCGCCTGCGCCGTTATAAGCCGCCTCGAACGGGCGCATGGAGCGCCGGCGCGAGGGAGCAGGTCTTATGGCGGTCAAGGTGGCGATCAACGGTTTCGGGCGTATCGGGCGCAACGTGCTCCGCGCGCTGATCGAGTCGGGCCGCACCGACGTCGAGGTCGTGGCGATCAACGATCTCGGCCCGGTGGAGACCAACGCCCACCTGATCCGCTTCGACAGCGTCCACGGCCGCTTTCCGGGCGAGGTGAAGGTCGTCGGCGACAGCATCGACGTCGGCCGCGGGCCGATCCGCGTCAGCGCCATGCGCAACCCGGCCGAACTGCCCTGGGGCGACGTCGACATCGCGCTCGAGTGCACCGGCATCTTCACCGACAAGGCGAAGGCCTCGGCGCATCTGCAGAACGGCTCCAAGCGCGTGCTGGTCTCCGCTCCGGCCTCCGGCGCCGACAAGACCATCGTGCACGGCGTCAACACCGACGCGCTGACCAGGGAAGACCTCGTCGTCTCCAACGCGTCCTGCACCACGAACTGTCTCGCGCCCGTCGCCCATGTCCTGCATCAGGCCGTGGGCATCGAGAAGGGCTTCATGACGACGATCCACAGCTACACCGGCGACCAGCCGACGCTCGACACGCTGCACAAG
>CAYGUQ010000032.1:0-18675 GCA_964352995.1 uncultured Rhodobacterales bacterium | reverse complement strand
CGGCCGGTCGCGGGTAGCCCCGCCGGGCGCGCTAGACAGCCGGTCGCGCAGGCGGCGGGCGGGCGTCGTCAACCTCGGCTCGGCCGCCCCGCGGAGAAGGCCGCGGGCTTGACGAAAACGGGCGGTCACATGACTGAGGGCCGGCAGCGGTAAGCCGCCATCGGCGCGAACGGCTGGTTGCCGCCATGTACGGGCCGCTCGGCGGGGCGGTGTTTCGTCGGGCGGGCCCGGACCGCTCAACAAGCGTCGGCTACGCCATCGGCCGCCGCATCGCCGCCCGCCTCTCGGTCGCCGCCTTCGAGCGCGCCATCGCCCTGCGGCGCCCGCCGCCCGGATGCGTCATGCATACGGACCGCGGGGCCCAATACGCCTCGAAGGCGCGCCGGGCGCTGATGAGCGAGCATGGCTTCAAAGGGACGGCGGAGGCGGGCAGCTGAGGATCGGCGGCGGGCCGGTCTACTGTCGGTCTACCGCCCGCCGACGATCGCGGGCTTGCTCGACGCCTTTCCAGCGCTCGAGGTTTGCGTCGCCGCGAGTTCGACCGACGATCTGTTGCCCGACCTGAAGGCCGGCGAGATCCTCTGCTACGCAGGCACCATACCCGGGCCGCAACACGAGCTGGGTCGTGAGTTCGAGACCGTGCCGATGCACAGCCGGCGCAACGCGATCTACGCCGCGCATGACCATCCTCTGTTCCAGAAGTTCCGGATCGATCCGGCGGATTTGCTACGGCGTCATTCGTTCACGCTCTACAGCGCCTTGAGTGCGTCTAAGGACATCGAGGAATGTTGTTCCGGCCCCCGAGCAGCACTCGCAGCGGGTGGCGCTGCGGGCCCATTCTATCCAGATCACGCCGAAGACGCTGACCGATCACCGCTGTATCGCCCGCATTCCGGTTCCCTTGGGAGAGGTCTTCGCCCATGCGGGCTTGCGCAGGCTGCCGGTGGACGCGTTTTCGACCGCGGCCCCAACCGGCCTGACCTTTCGGCGTTCGGTGGCCGATTTCGCCTCGATCCAGCGGATCAAGGGGTTGTTGCTGACGCCGACGTCCAAGGCGGAGCCGGTCGACGCCCCGATCCAGGACGCGCGCCGCCTATGACGGACCCTGAGCCGACACGATGCAGTCCGGCTCTTGTCCGATAGACAGCAAGTCGGTCAGCGCGTCCTGATCGACGCGCACCGGCTGTCAACCGTCAGTTCTGAGCAGCTGCTTTAGTCGGCTATGGATCGCTCAGGGGTTCAGACGCTGATCGGCGCCATGAGTTACTGATTTGGAGAAGATGCCGGGGAGCTCGCCGGCGCTGCTGCTTACAGGTCCGCCTGTCGCGCGAATGGCCGACCGCCGTGCTCGCCCCTCCGCCCAACGACCGACCGGAACAGGGAGGAAGGTGAGGGGCATTGCGAGTGCGTTCAAGCGGTGAGCAGATCCCGCCGCGTAGCGCTGAGCGCTGCGGCGAACGGATCGCGGTCGCCGAGAGCCCGGCAAAGCAGGAGCGAGCCCTGGATGCGTGCGACGGCGTCGCGGGCGGCGTCGCGCGCGGTGGCGCGCGGCGCGCCGGTGTCCTCGAGCGCCTGCTGGAGCGCCTCCAACCACGCGGATACGGCTGCCCGGATGGCCGGAAAAACGGGTCCGGCCTCAGCCCCGACCATCATGCTCGCGATGATGCAGGGTTTCGCTCCGCCGTCGTAGAGCGCCGCGACGTTCGCCAGCATCGCATCGATGCGCGCCGTGCGGGAGGCCGGCGATGTCAGCGGCGCGACGAGGTTCTCGGCGACCCAGGCTCCCACCGTCTCCATCACGACGGCGGCCATCTCGTCCTTGCCGCCGGGAAAATGGTGGTAGAGCGAAGACTTGCCGATGCCGGTGGCCTTGGCGACATCGGCCATGCTCACGCCGTCGAAGCCGTTGCGGCGGAACAGGTCCATCAACAGGACGACGATGGCCTCGCGCGACAGCGGACCGGTGCGGTCTTCTGCGCGCGGCGCGGCGGCGCTCGTCATCATGGCTGACGATCCTTGCTCGAAATCATAGCGGTCACCATGCGCCGGTTTCGTTCGCGCTTCGCGCCGGCTCGCCCACGCCGAGCCGCAGACCAGCCCCGCGCAGGCTGCGCAGGATGCGCCGGGGACGCATGCGCCACAACCGCTCGGCCCCAGAAAATCTCGCCGCCGCCGCCGGGTCGGCGTCGATCTCGGCCGATCCCGTGAGCTGCAGCAGATCGCCGGTCGCCGCGTCGATGAAGGCGAGCCCTGCCCGGCCGGTCGCGACCACGTTGCCAAGCGTGTTGAAGAAGCGGTTGCCGGAGAAGTCGGGGATCGTCAGCGCGCCGTCGTCCTCAACGCGCACGAAGCCCGGCTTGCCGCCGCGGTGCGAGACGTCGGTCTGCCTGCCCGCTGGGGTCTCGGCGTAGCTGGCGACGAACAGGATGTCCGCCGCCGCGATCAGCGCACGCGCCGCGGCGTCGAGGTCGCCCAGCGCCTCGACCGCGCCCGTCGAGGGGGCGACGGTCTCGACGGAGCGCGCCGCGATGTATTGCGGGCAGTTGCCGAAGCTCTGGTCGACGGCGACCGTCATGTCGGCGGCGGCGCGCGCCACGATCCGGCCGTTCATGCGGTTGCGCCGCCGCGTGTGCGGCTCGATCCCGAGCAGGCCCACGGCCGCGCCGACGACGAGGCCGGGCGTCGCCGGGTCGTCGTCGGCAGACGCCGCGGCGATCCGCAGGGTTCGCGGATCGGGCGACGCCGCGAAGCCGGGCGGACCGGTCAGGATCGTCGCCCACGGATCCCCTGCTTCGTCCACTGCGCCGACTGCGAGGAACGGCAGCGTCGCGAAGAAGTCGCGGTGCTGGTCGGGCATGTGGTCGCGGATCACGCGGCGGCCGAGTTCTGCCATGCGGTCAGCGACGCCGATGCGCGCCTGCAGCGCAACCTCGCCCGCGTGCCACGGGGAAGCCGCGGGGGCCGCAGTCGCACCGCAGTCGTGGGCGGTCATCGGGCGCCCTCCCCAATTTTCGGTTCGGGCTCGAGCCCTGCCCGGGTGCGCGGCATGGGCAGGAAGCCCGGCAGCGCCTCGACGCGGGCCAGCCATGCGCGCACCGCAGGGAACGGCGCAAGGTCGACGTTCCCCTCCGGCGCGCGCGCGACGTAGCTGTAGAGCGCCACGTCGGCGACGGTCGGACGGTCGGCGGCGAGCCAGTCCCTGCCGGTCAGCCGCTTCTCGATGTGGGCGAGGATCGCCTCGGCCCGCGCGATCGCCTCGGCGGCGTTCAGTTTCGCGCCGAACACGGTGACGAGGCGCGCCGCGGCCGGGCCGAAGGCGATCGGGCCGGCGGCGACGGAGAGCCAACGCTGGACCTCCGCCGCGCCGGCCGGGTCTTCCGGCAGCCAATCGTTCCGGCCGAGCTTCTTGGCGAGGTAGACGAGAATGGCGTTGCTGTCGGGCACGACCGCGTCGTCGTCGACGAGCACCGGCACCTGGCCGAAAGGGTTCAGCGCGAGAAAGTCTGGGCGCTTGTGCGCGCCGCCGCGCAGGTCGGTCTCCAGCACCTCGACGTCCGCGCCGATCAGCGAGGCGAACAGCGCGGCGCGATGGGCGTGGCCCGAGAGGGCGAAGCCGTGCAGCGTCATGGTCATGGCGAGCCCTCCGGTCAGGCGTCGAGCGCCGCCGCGAGCGTCTCGCGGTCGGTCAGCCCGGTGAAGCGGCGCGCGATGCGGCCGCCCTTGAACAGCACCAGCGTCGGCAGGGCGCGGACCTGCAGAAGCTCCGCCAGCGCCGGCTCGGCCACGACGTCGACCTTCGCCACGACGGCCTGGTCGGCGACGCCCTCGGCAAGCGCGTCGACGATGGGCCCCTGCGCGCGGCACGGGGCGCACCAGTCGGCGTGGAAGTCGACGAGCGCGGTTGCGCCGCTGTCGATGACGGCGGCCTTGAAGGTCTCGGTGGTGAGGGTCCGGGTCATCTCAGGTCTCCTTGGTGAGGGCTGCGGCCGCCGCGGCGAGCGCGCCGGGGTCGGTGAGGCCGGGAAAGAGGCGGCGCAGGCGCCCGCCCTTGAAGAGCGCGACCGCCGGCAGGCCGGCGACGCCGTAGCGGGCCGCGAAGCCCGGCGCGAAGCCGAGGTTCAGACGGTAGACGTCGGCCGTCTCGCGCAGGCCGATCGCCAGCGCCTCCGTGAAACGCTCCTGCGTCAGGCAGGGGGCGCAGGCGTCGTCGTGCAGGTCCACGACGATCACGCGGTTCGGGGCGGCCAGCGCGTCGTCAAGAAACGCGGCGTCGATCTCGGGAGCCATGCGGGTTCTCCTCTAAAGGCCAAGGGCCGAGAGGCCCGGATGGTCGTCCGGGCGGGGACCGAGCGGCCAGTGGAACAACCGCTCGACTGCGGCGATGGGCTGGTCGTTGATGCTGGCGTGGCGCTCGGCCATGCACCCGAGCGCGTCGAAACGCCAGTTCTCGTTGCCGTGGCTGCGGAACCAGTCCCCGTCAGCGTCGCGCCACTCGTACGCGAAGCGCACGGCGATGCGGTCGGGGCCGTGCAGCCACAGCTCCTTGATCAGGCGATAATCAAGCTCACGCCGCCACTTCGCGGTCAGGAAAGCGCCGATCGCGTCTCGCCCGACGGGGAACTCGGCGCGGTTGCGCCAGCGGCTGACGGGCGTGTAGGCGAGTGCGACGCGCTCGGGCTCGCGGGTGTTCCAGGCGTCCTCGGCGGCGCGCACCTTCAGCGCGGCGGTGTGGGCGTCGAAGGGCGGAAGGGGCGGTCGCGGCGGCTCGGCGGGGGTCATGGGCGTTCTCCGGTGTGGTCGGCGCAGGGCGTCGCAGGGCATGAGAATGCGGCGGCGCGGGCGTCGGGCGCTTCGGCCGCCGAAAGTGCGGGTTTGGCGGCCTGCCCAATCGACAGCGCGGCGAAAAGCCCGGCGAGGAGGGCGAGGCGGTCCATGGCGGATGGCTCCAGAGAGGCGCCGCGCGCCGCAGCGGGGCGCGCGGCGCAAGCCGGTCAGAGGTTCTGCGGCGCGGTGTCCTTGATCCGCGGCCAGTTGGCGTCCGCGGTCACGGTGTTGCCCGGCAGGTCGCGCAGGAAGACGTCGCGCGCCTCGACGCTGATGTAGAGAAACAGCCGCCCGTCGTCGCCGATGCGCCAGAGGTCCGGGTCGCCGTCGAGCTTCTTCTCGAACAGCACGCCCGTCTGGCAGAAGCCGCCATAGGCCGGGGCGTAGCGCTCCGGGTCAGCCTCGAAGGCGTCGCGGTTGGCGGCGCTGGCGAACCAGTAGGTCGCGCCCTCGTGCGCGACCGCGAAGCGGCTCTCGCCGCGACGGGGCGCGCCCTCGGCGAAGTAGGCGACGGGGTCATGGCCGCGCAGGCCGACACCATGCGCATCCACGTTGACCGCCGAGCTCGAGGTCACGTCGTAGGCCAGCGCGACGCCCGGCGTCAGCTGGACGGCGCCGATCAGGGTCGCGAGGGCCGCGCCCAGCAGCAGGGTCTTCTTCATCACGGTTGCTCCTTGAAGGGGTGCTGCGGTCGCGCCGGATCAGGCGGCGGCGCGGCGGACGACGGGGAAGTCGATCTCGGTGCCAAGGACCTCGTTGAGGTAGTTGGTGAGGGTGTTCAGCGCGACGTGGGCGACGATCTCGACCACCTGCGCGTCATCGAAGCCGGCGGCCTTCACCGCGGCGACGTCGGCCTCGGCGACATGGCCGCGGTTGCGCACGATCTGCGCCGCGAACTTCACCGCGGCGTCGGCCTTCGCGTCATGCGACCGGCCGGCGCGGTTGGCCGCGATCTCGGAGGCGTCGAGCTTGGCGAGGTTGGTCGCCAGGTAGGTGTGGGCCGAGAGGCAGTAGTCGCAGCCGTTGACCTCGGCGACGGCCAGCGCGATGCGCTCGCGGGTGCGGGCGTCGAGCGCGCCCTTGGCCAGCGCGCCGTTCAGGCCGAGATAGCCCTCGAGCGCGGCGGGACTGTTCGCGGTGATGCGGAACAGATTGGGGGCCGAGCCGAGCTGCTTCTTCACCGCCTCCAGCAGCGGGCGGGCGGCCTCGGGGGCGTCGGCGATCTGCGCCGGCGTGGGGATGCGGGACATGGGTTTCTCCGTTCTAGCCGAACGTTCGGTCTGTTCCGAACGCAACGGAGATGCGCCCGGCGTGGCCTTCCCACAACCGGCGATGCGTGCGCTTCACGCAAGCGTGACGACCGAACGGTCGGTTTAGATCTCGATCTCCGCCCGGAGCCGCTTCGCGAGGAAGTCCGCGAAGGCCCGCACCCGCGCCGTCAGATGGCGCGTCGCGGGATAGACGGCGTGCACCGGCAGCGTGAGCGCCGCGCCGCCGAACAGCGCCGTCAGCCGCCCTGCGGCCACGTCCGGCCCTGCGACATAGGCCGGGCAGAGCGCCACGCCGGCGCCGGCCAGCGCCAGCGCCCTGACCGCCGCCGCGCTGTTGACGCGGATGCGTCCCGTCACGCGGACCGTGACGGGCGCCCCGTCGATCATGAAGGGCCAAACCTCCGGTTCGCGGAAATTGGCGTCCACGACGCAGGCGTGCCGCGCGAGGTCGGCTGGCGCGGCGAGCGGCGGCGCATCCGCAAGATACGCGGGGGCGGCGACGCAAAGGATCGGCGCTTCGCCCAGCCGGCGCGCGACCATGGCGCTGTCCTCGAGCCGCCCGACGCGGACGGCCATGTCCACGCCCTCCTCGATCAGGTCCACGAAGCGGTCGGTCAGGCGCAGGTCGACCGACACTTCGGGCCAGGCCCGCGCGAAATCGTGGATCGCGGGCGCGAGATGCAGTTCGCCGAAGGTGACCGGCGCCGCGACGGTCAGCCGGCCGCTGGGGCGCGTGCGCTCCTCGCGCGTATCCGTGCGCAGCTCGTCGAACTGCTCCAGCAGCGCGACGCAGCGGGGGTGGTAGGCGCGGCCGGCCTCGGTCAGCGCGACGCGGCGGGTGGTGCGGTTCAGCAGCCGCGCGCCGAGATCGTCCTCGAGCGCGGCGACGTACTTGCTGACGAGCTGCGGTGTCGAGCCGGTCCTTTCCGCGGCGGCGGTGAAACCGCCCGCGGCGACCACGGCAGCGAAGGCGCGCATCTGTTCGATCCGGTCCATTCATCAACGATGCGTGGATGATCCTTCACGATCAAGCGGATTTATCGCGATGACGGAGACCGGCAGTCTCTCCTCCTGACGGACGGGACATCCCCGGACGCAACACCCGGGCCAAGGCTCAGCAGGCGGGGCCCGCAACAGGAGACACCGACCATGATCGACCACCAGAACGCCCCCTTCGCCGCCCTCGGCCTTCGGGTCTCGCTCGGCGCGCTGTCGCTGGCCCATGCGGGGCTGAAGTTCTTCGTGTTCACCCCCGCCGGCACGGCCGGCTTCTTCGAGAGCCTCGGCCTGCCGGGCTTTCTCGGCGTGGCGGCCATCGCCGTCGAGGCGGTCGCCGGGATCGCGCTGATCCTGGGCGTCGGCGTGCGGTACGCGGCGCTCGCCACGCTGCCGATCCTGCTCGGCGCGATCTTCCTCGTGCACGGGGCCAACGGCTGGCTCTTCTCCGCCGAGGGCGGCGGCTGGGAGTTCCCCGCGTTCTGGGCCGCCGCGCTGGTGGTGCAGGCGCTGCTGGGCGAGGGCGCCTACGCGCTGCGCCTGAACCGTCGGCCTGTCGACGCCGACTTCTACGCCGCGGAGTGACCCGAGGCGCCATCCCGCCGCCAAGGGCCGTCGACCCTTCGGCGGCCCGAACCCCAACCAGACAGGGAGACGACCGATGCTCGTGAACGGACAGTGGACCCGCGCCTGGGAGCCGGTGCAGGCCAAGGACGAAAAGGGCCGCTTCGTGCGGCAGGTCTCAAGTTTCAGGAACTGGGTCACGCCCGACGGCGCGCCGGGCCCCACCGGCGACGGCGGCTTCACGGCCGAGCCCGGCCGCTACCACCTCTATGTCGCGCTGATCTGCCCCTGGGCCTCGCGCACCCTGATGGCGCGGACGCTGAAGGGGCTGGAGGACGTGATCTCGGTCTCGGTGGTCGAGCCCTTCCTCGGCGACCAGGGCTGGGCATTCGGGGGCTACCCCGGCGCCGGCCCCGACCCTCTGAACGGCGCGGCCTACGTCCACCAGCTCTACACGGCCGCCGACGCGAGCTATTCGGGCCGTGCGACCGTGCCGGTGCTGTGGGACAAGGCGCGGCGCACGATCGTCAGCAACGAGAGCGCCGACATCGTGCGCATGCTGAACGCGGCGTTCGAGCCCTGGGCGCGGCCGGGCGTGGACCTCTACCCGCAGGCGCTGCGCGACGACATCGACGCGACCAATGCGGCGATCTACGACACGCTCAACAACGGCGTCTACAAGGCGGGCTTCGCCAGCACGCAGGCGGCCTATGACGAGGCGGTGGCGCTGGTGTTCGCGACGCTCGACGGTCTGGAGGAGCGCCTGCGCGACGGTCGGCGCTTCATGCTCGGCGAGGACCTGACCGAGACCGACCTGCGGCTCTTCGTGACGCTGGTGCGGTTCGACCCGGCCTACCACGGCCTCTTCAAGTGCAACATCCGCAGGCTCGCCGACTATCCGCGGCTGTCGGCGTATCTCGCGCGCGTACGCGCGCTGCCGGGCATCGAGGGCACGGTCAGCATCGACCATATCAAGGCCGGCTACTACTCGATCAGGGCGCTGAACCCCTCGGGCATCGTGCCCGCGGGACCGGGCGAACCCAGCCCCGCCGCGGCGGCGCTGGCCGCCTGAGACGTCGCCCTCTTGCAAAGACGCCGGCCGCCCCGCCGCGGCCGGCGCGCTTTCGCGGTCGCGGCTCACGCGGCGCTGAGCTTCAGCCCAGCGACGCCCGCCGCGATGGCGGCGACCGAGACGAGCTTCAGCGGCGTCAGCGCCTCGCCGAGCAGCGCGGAGCCGAGCGCCACGGTCCCGAGCGCGCCGACTGCGGTCCAGACCGGATAGGCGACGCTGACGGGCAGCGTCTTCATCGCCAGCGTCAGGAAGGTGATCCCGCCGATTACGGCGACGACCGTGATCGCGGTCGGCAGCGGCCGCGTGAAGCCGTCGGCGTATTTCATGCTTATCGCAAAGACGATCTCGAAGGCGGCCGCGGCCGCGAGGTAGATCCACGCCATGGGTCTCTCCTTGGTTTTCGGCCACATTTGTGACCGTTCATGCATAAATAGGACACGGCGAGTTCACCGCCGTCATCGGGGTGGTTCGTCAGGCTCGAAGCTGCGTCAGGAAGGCGTCGAACACCTGCGCCGCCGCGCCGGGGCCGACGCCGCCGCGGCCCTGGACGATCAGCCCGTCGCCCAGGGCGACAGCCTGGGCGGCGAGGATGGCGGGGTCGAGGCCGCGACGGACCTCGCCCGCTTCCTGCGCGGCGCGGAACGCCGCCTCGAAGCCGGACCGCAGCCGCAGGCTCGCGCGGCGTGCGGCGGCCATGGCGGGGCAGTCCTCTGGACCGAGCTCCGCCATGGCGTTCACGATCAGGCAGCCCCGGCCCTGCGGATGCTCCGCGTCGCGCGTCCAGAGCGCGAAGGCGGCGGCCAGCCCCGCCAGCGGCGTGGCGGCGCCGGTGAGCGCCGCCAGCATCTCGTCGGTCTTGCGCGCCGCGTAGCGCTCCATCGCGCGGCGGAAGAGCGCCGCCTTGTCCCCGAACGCATAGCGCAGGCTCTGGCGATGCAGCCCTGTCGCGGCCTCGATGGCGGGATAGCTCGCGCCCCCGAAGCCGTGGTCCCAGAACACGGCGACGGCGCGGTCGAGCGCCTCGGCCTCGTCGAAGCTGCGCGGTCTGCCCGCCGGGGTGCGTTCTCTGCTCATGGCGGGCATATTGTGTACGGACATACACAAAACAAGAGCGCACAGGAGCAATTTTATCGCCGTTGCGGCGATGAAGTTTCCTTGTTGGGTGAGTTTATCGCCGTTTCGAAGATCGGCAAATTCCATGCATGGGCTCGACGCCGCGTCGGGCCGCCCTTCGGAGGACCGATCGCGATGACTGACCGACCGCCGCCGGCGCCGACGCCCGGCCAGATCCTCGGCCCCTACTACCCGCCGAACCCGGATCCGGACGCCGACTTCGACCTGACGCGCTGGCCAGGGGCGGCCGAGGCTGCGCATGGCCCGACCGTCCTGCTCTCCGGCCGCGTGCGCGCCACGGACAGGGGCGGCGTCGCCGGCGCTCTGGTCGAGGTCTGGCAATGCGACAGCGCCGGGCGCTATCGCCACCCTGACGCGCCGGAGACCGAGCTGGTCGACCCGCGCTTCGAGGGCTACGGCCGGGTGATCGCCGATGCGGACGGCGGCTACGTCTTGCGAGTGCTGCGTCCGGTCCCCTATCCGGGCCGCACGCCGCACGTCCACTTCAGGGTGACGGCGGCCGGGCTCGCCCCGCTCGTCACGCAGATGTACGTCGCTGGCGAGGCGCGCAACGCGGACGACTTCGCGCTCGCCCGGGCCGGCGACCAGCGCGACCGTCTCGTCGTGGCGCTCCAGCCCGCCAAACACGGTCCGGACGCCTGGACGGCGCTTTTCGACATCGTGGTGTCCCCCATGGAGAGTGCGTCGTGACCGCGCCGGTCGTCGACGCCCGCCCACTGGCGGGTCTGCGCGTGATCGACCTGACCCATGTGATCGCGGGCCCCTTCGCGACGCATCAGCTCGCCGCCCTCGGCGCAGACGTGGTGAAGGTCGAGCGCCCGGACGCGCCGGACATGGCGCGCGGCATGGGCGCGGGCCGCGAGGCCGGCATGGGCGCCGTCTATCGCGCGCAAGGGGCGGGCAAGCGCGCGGTCACGCTCGACCTTGCGACGCCGGGCGGCCGGGCGGGCATGGCGGCCCTGCTGCGCGACGCCGACGTGCTGGTGGAGAACTGGCGGCCCGGCGCGCTGGCGCGCCACGGACTCGACCACGCCACCTTGAGCGCCGGGCATCCGCGGCTCGTCCACTGCACGATCACGGGCTTCGGCGGCGACGGCCCGGCGCATGGCGCCTACGACAACGTCATCCAGGCGTCGTCCGGTCTGATGGCCCTTAACGGCGGGCGCATGGGCGCGCCGGTGGTGGATTACGCCACGGGCCTGACGGCGGCCTTCGCGATCATGGCGGCGCTTGCGCAACGGGCGCGCGACGGGCGCGGCCAGCATGTCGACGTGGCGATGCAGGACGTGGCGCTGACGCTCGCCGGCGCCGCCGTGCTGCGCGTCACCGAGACGGGCGAGGACGCGACGCCGCCGCCCGCCGCGCGCGCCGACGGCCATCCTGGCCTTGGAACCTACGACACGGCGGACGGCGCCCTGACGCTGGGCGCCCTGACCGCGCGTCAGCTGCGCCGGTTGGGCGCGGCGCTGGGGGCTGCGCCGGAGATATTCAGGCCGCGGGCCCTTGCGACCGAGGAGGGCGACCGCGCCGCGCGGCTGTTCCTGCTCGACGCGCTGGCTTCCCGCGCAGCTGAGGAATGGGAGGCGACCCTGAACGCCGCCGGTGTTCCCGCCCAGCGTGTCAGGCGCCTCGGCGAAGCCGCAGCGCAGGCGGTCGGGCGCGGCGTTCTCGCGCCGGTGGACGGCGGGCCGGGACGCGCGCCGGTGGCGGGGTTCCGGCTTTCGCGCGCACGCCTCGGCCACGACGGACCGGCCCCGGCCCACGGCGCCCATGACGGCGCGGCGCTTGGGGCGGGATGGAGGGCGTGGGAGGCGCTGCGTCTCGCGCAGGCGTGATCCCCCGGACCCTTGGCAGTCATTCTACCTATCACTTGATAGTCGTCATCACCCACGGCAGGAGACCGACGATGCTGACCATCCACGACTACAAGGGCTTCCCGAACCCCCTGCGCGTCCGCATCGCGGTCGCGGAGAAGGGGCTGGAGGCGCGCGTGCGCTATGAGACGGTGGACGTGCCGAACGGCGCACACCGCACGCGCGACTTCCTCGCCAAGAACCCCGCCGGCGCCGTGCCGGTGATGGAGCTGGAGGACGGGACGTTCCTCAGCGAGTGCGCCGTCATCACCGACTATCTCGACCACCTCGACGGCGCGCCCACCCTCACGGGCCGCACGCCGCGCGAGCGGGCGGTGATCGCCATGACCCAGCGCAGGGCGGAGGCCGACCTGCTCGACGCCGTCGCCGCCTACTTCCACCATGCGACGCTGGGCCTCGGCCCGACCATCGAGCTCAACCAGAACGTCGCCTGGGGCCAGAGCCAGCGCCTGCGGGCCATCGCCGCCATGCGCCGCTTCGACACCGCGCTCGCGTCCCAGCCATGGCTGGCGGGCGAGGAATTCTCCATCGCCGACATCACCGCCTACGCCGGCCTCGTCTTCGCCGACTTCGCGAGGATCGCCGTGCCGGAGGACTGCTGCAACCTGACCGCCTGGCGGGCCCGCGTAGAGGCTCGACCCAGCGTCGCCAATCAGTGACGGGAGAGACGACCATGGAGATCAACGCCAACTTCACGCGCCGCGCCGCGGTCCACGCCGCCGCGCTGCCCTGGGTTCCCTCGCCGATGCCCGGCGTCGAGCGCCGGATGCTCGACCGCGTCGGCGCCGAGGTCGCCCGCGCCACCACCATCGTGCGCTATGCGCCCGACAGCCATTTCTCGGCGCACACCCACGACGGCGGCGAGGAGTTCCTCGTGCTGGAGGGAGTCTTTCAGGACGAGCACGGCGATTTCCCGGCCGGCAGCTACGTGCGCAACCCGCCGACCTCCAGCCACACGCCCGGCGCGGCGCAGGGCTGCGTGATCTTCGTCAAGCTGTGGCAGTTCGATCCCGAGGACCGCAACGGCGTGCGTCTCGACACGACCGCGGCCGAGCCCGATCCCGCGCCGGGCCGGGCCGGGGTCGCAACGATCCCGCTCTACGCCGATGACCGCGAGGACGTGCGCATCGAGATCTGGGCGCCCGGCGCGACAGTGGCGCTCGACGCCCCCGGCGGCTTCGAGGCGCTGGTGATCGAGGGCGGCTTCGAGGAGGGCGGCGAGACGTTCGCGCCGCAGTCCTGGCTGCGCCTGCCCGCAGGCGCCCGTCTGGAGGCGGTCGCCGGGCCGCAGGGCGCGCGCGTCTGGGTCAAGACCGGTCATCTGGCCGATCAGCAGGCCAGCCCCTCGGTCGCCTGATCGAACACGCCCGGATCGCCGAGGGCGCGCGCGAGCAGCATCGCGCCCTCTAGCTGCGCCACGACCGCCAGCGCGCGGCCCCGCGGGTCGGGCGCGTCCGCGAGCGCCGCCGCAAGGTCCTTGACCATGGCCCGCATGAAGGCGGCGGCGCCTGCCGCCACCGGGGCCGGCAGCGCCGGGGCCGCAGCGCCCAGCACGCCGCACAGGCACATGGCGCCGTCCTGCGCCATCGCCCGCCCGAACGCCGCGCGATAGGCGGAAACCCGCGCCGGGCCCGTCGGCGCGTCGGCCAGCCCCGCGAAGAAGCGCTGCGAGTATCGCTCCGCAAGCGCCGCCACCAGCGCCTCCTTGGTCGGGAAGTGGTAGTGCACGCTGGCGCTCTTGATGCCGACGTCGGCGGCGAGATCGCGAAAGCTGAAGCCGTCGTAGCCGCCGGCGCGCACCCGCGCTTCCGCCGCGTCGAGCAGAGCAACGGCTCTCGCCGGCATTCGCGCTCTCCCTGAAGCCTCTCCGCCTGGAAACGTAGCGGCTGGTGCGACAGTCGGATAGTCCGCCGCCCGACTGCGTCCGGCCAGAGTATCAGAGCAGGCTGGTTCGCGGCCCCACACGCCTCGAAAGCCAAGCTTGCCGTATTGCTGGCGGAAGGCAGGCCGCGCTTTTGGCGGACCGATTGGTCGTTCTTGGCGCAAATGGACGAAATCCACCCCGCTTGTGTTCTGGGTCACGTGACGCGGCGGCTCAAGCCCTATCCGATCTCTGTCCCGGAATGGCGCTGGAAGGGACCGGAATGAAGCGCGGCAGGTTCGCGCAAGAGCAGATCATCGGCGTTCTGCGCGAGCATGAGGCCTTGGCCACGGCGGCGGAGAAACGAGAGGGCCGGTCGCACCGCGACAATGGCCGCTCAATGTCAGAACCCGGAGACGATCAGATCAACAGCCGCGATCATGTCGTCTCGACGATGAAGGGCGTTCCCGACGATGGGTCCGAGTTCGCTGCGCGGGAGGGCGACCAGCTGGGACATCAGCAGGACGCACGCGGCTTCGCCGACGGCGACTTCAAGGTGCAGTCTGGGAATCAGCGCGCCCCAATCCGAGCGCAGCACGACCGGGGCGCAAAGGATATACGGGGTCTCAACGCCGAGGTCCGCCTGAACCCGACATACGAGTTCTTCGCCTTCTCGAAGGTGATGGATGGCGCACTGGCTCATGGTTCCGTCAAGCGCGGACGTCGGAACCGCGACAAGGTGGGACCGTGCCGTTCGAGATGGCGGACTTCGTCGGCAAGGCCGGCCTTCGCGGCTTCGATCCACTCTGCGCGCGCCCGCTCGGCCCTCGATTGCGCAATGCCCTGATCGATCCACTCGCGGACGATCTCCGCGACGGATGTCCCCCGCGCCTCAGCTTCCGCTTTCAGCGCCGCCTTCCGGTGCTCGCCGATGTCCCGGAGGTTCAAGCTGGCTGTCATCGCCGCCTCACGTCCAATGTTGATGCAATACATACTGCAACACAATCGCACTCCGCTACCTACGCCACACAGCGGCCAGTCACTGGCGGCTTGTGGCGCTCGTCCCTGCTTCCGCGACCGGCCGGAATCGGGAGGAGCCGCCGGGCCATGCGGCGTTGGCGCAGCGCCCGACATCTGGCGCTAGACGGCTCCCTGTTCGCGTTTCGAGCGCCCGTTTCATGCGGTGCCGTCGCGATGAGCCGCAGCGCCGTCGCTTTCCGAAGTCGCGCTATCGGGCGACGCACTGGCCGGACTGAGGCCGGGGCACCGCACAGCGCGGCGATGTACGGCTCTGGAGAGGCGACGCTGCCATGGAGGGCTGGATCGCACCGTGGCGCGGCAAGCCTGTCTGCCGGCAGGTGGTCTCCAGCCTGACCATCGAGACCCCGCCGACGCCGGACGCCGCATTCAGGCTGCGGCGGCGCCGAAGAACGGGTTTCACCCGCAGCTTCTTCGAGCGGATCGGCTTCCGGTTCCGTACCATGGGACGCGCGCCCGCCGGCGGCGCGGCGCGATGGTCGATCAGGCCTGGAGCCCGCGGCGCGGGCCGATGGACATCGTCCTCGACAGCGCCGGGCTGGAATTTCACGACCCAGGCGAGCGGTCCCGCGCCGGGCATGGCGAGAAACGCCGGTCGTGCGGAAAGCTCCATGTCGCCATCGATCCCGACCCCGACCCCGGCCGCGGCGAGATCGTCGCCCATGAACTGACCAGCGACGATCTGAGCGACGCGTCCCGAGCCGCCAAGTCGGTCGCGCGGTCCGGCGGTCGCATCCGCACCGTCTTTGCGGACGGGGCGACCGACGGCGCCCCGTCTGCGCGGCGCGACCGGCGAAACCGCCGCCAAAGATCGCGATCCCACCGCAGCCGCAATCGATCCGCGTCGCGGGTGAGCCCCATGGCGGGCCCGAACGCGAGCGCCATGCCGCCGAGACCGCCAGACAGGGGAACGTGCTGCCCTCTGCAACCCGGACAGCAGCGGAGCCTCAACAGACAGGGGGGCGAACTCGGCCACATGCCGTCCCGTACCGCTCGCCAGCTACAGCGCGCGCCCCGCCGGCGGCGCCATGGATGCAAAGAGAGCCTTCGAACCGTCAGACGTCGCCGTCGTCTCCGAGCCAGTGACGCCGACGCCCGCGCGGCGGGTCGTCATGGGGCGATCAGCTCCACCGTCGGAAAGTAGGATTCGAACCGCCCACTGTCTCGGGACAGCAGCGCGTAGCGCTTCACCGCGGCATGCGCGCCGATGACGAAGTCGGGCAAGGGCGCCGTGCGCACGCCACCGCGACGGCGATAGGCGAGAAACGCCTTGCCCGCCAGAAGCGCGGCGTCCCGGAGCGCCTTATCGCGTTGGAACAGCTTGGCGGGCATGAGGGCGTGCAGCTCTTCGATCCGATCGAAGGCGACCGAGACTTCGGCTCAGACGATCGGCTTCAGCACGAGACGCCGTCCTCGACCGTTGGCCTTCGGTGCGTCCGCCGACCACTGTCCCCAGACGGAATCCTCGGTCGCGATGTCGATCGGGATGTCGGCGTCGACGAGCACGCTGGCGGCGGCGACCCGACCGCCAACCGTCCTTGCGGGGGTCGTCCGCGCGTCAGCGCCATGATCTCCTCGGACGTCATCGAGCGGGACGCCCGGCCCCGCCGGCGGGCGACAGCCGCCTCGAGTCGAGGATCGCCAGGCTGCTCGGTCTTGCGCCGCAGCCGGACGACGCCGTCTGCGCCGATCTCGAAAGTCACCTCCGACCTCGGTGGAAACCCGGTCTTCTCGCGGATCTTCTGGGGAATTGTCACCTGACCATTCGACGTGACGCGCATGCCCGCCTCTCACGTGGTGATGCCGCCATTTTGATACCTCGCTCGGCTGATCCCGAGGTGGCGCTTGCGCCGCTGCTCCACGGCTCGCCCAGCCCCATTGGTCGCGCGTGACGAAGTCGAAGTTGCCCGGGTGGTCGTCGAGCTTGCCCCGTCGGCCGGCCCGGCCCTCTTCGTCGAGCCGCTCGGCTCCGTCCAAGACATTTGCCACGCCGCGCCGCGTTCCGCGTCAGCCGATCGCCGCGGCGACCGCCAGCGCGCCGAAAACAAGCCCCATGACGACGCCCGCCACGCGCCATTGCTCGCTCTCATCATCCTTGCCGGGATCCGCCATGCTCACCGCCAGCGCGCCGAGCCACGCCAAAATCGCAAGGGCGGCGGACGACGCCGCAATCCTCAGGCGCACCCCCACGCCTGCCATGGCGCGCGCCGCCGCAAGCGCGTACGCCGCGAAGCCTTCGAAGACCGCGACGAGGTCGCCGGCGGGCGCAGCAGGCGCGCGAAGTCCCGTGGCGACCAAGGCGACGGCCGCCGTGGCGATCCCGAGCGCCGGCAGGGCCGAGGCGAAGGACGCGGGCGAGCCGCCCACGCCGACGCCCAGCGCCGCCGGCGCGGCGATCAGCGCGGCGAACGCCGCGGCGAGCGCCAGGCCCTGCGCGGCGGCGCCGCCTCCGGGCTTGGCCCGCATCAGGAACAGCGCGCGCGCCATCAGCGCCGCAGTGCCCCAGGCGCTGAGCGTGAACAGCGCCGCCAGAGCGGGCGCGGCCGCGGCGAACGCCTGCTTGCCGGCGTAGCCAAGCGTCAACGGCAGTCCGATCAGCGATAGCGCCGCGACGCCCGCCAGCGCCATCGCGGCGCCGCGCGGCATGCCGGGCTCGACCGACAGGAACAGCACGCCCTTCGCCAGCGCGTGATGCGCCACGAACAATCCGAGCGCGACGACGGCGACGGCGGCGGGCGCCTGCCCCGACGCCATCGCGCCGACCATGGCGAGCGCGAGCCCCATCTGGCTGACGCTCGAATAGGCCAGCACCACCTTGACGTCGCGCTGCGCGACGCCCCAGAGCGCAGCGCCGAACGCGCCCGTGAAGCCGAGAGCGATCAGCGCGTCGCCGAAGCCCGGCGGAGCGGCGCCGGGCGGCATGAACAGCATCATGCCCACGATCCCGGCCTTCAGCGTGCCGCCAGACAAGGCCGCGCTGGCCGGGACGGGAGCCACCGGGTGCGCGAGCGGCAGCCAGACGTGCAGTGGCGCCAACCCCGCCTTCACGCCGAAGCCGAAAGCCAGAAGCCACCACGCCGCCTCGGGCGGAGCGACCCCGGTCAGCGCCGGCAGCGCCAGCGCGCCCTCGCCCAACCCGCTCTGACCGATGTTGATGAGCGCCAGCGCCGCGAAGAGGGCCATCTCTCCCACGACGACGAAAGCGATGTAGACGCGCCCGGCGCGCCGGGCCTCGGCTGTCGGATTGTGGCAGACCAGCCCGTAGCCGGCGAAACTCAGGACGGCGAAAGCGACGTAGAAGCTCGCCATGTCCTGGGCGACGAAAACGCCCATCTGGCCCGCGGCGGCAAGGCCGAAACAGACCCGGAAGCGCACGCCGGGAAACCCCGTCTCCGCCGCGGCGCCCCCGGCGCCCAGCGCATGCAGGGCGGCCGCGGCCCAGAGCAGCGCGACCGCCGCCATCCCCGGGGCGAGGTCGGCCGAAAGCCCGAGCGTGACGCCGAACAGCAGCTCGGGCGCCTGCGTCTGCGCCCCGCCCGCCGCAAGCCCCGCCAGAAGACCGGGGATCATCGCGAGCGGCAGCAGCGCGGCCGCCGCCCGGGGCGGCGCGACGTAGGCCGCCAAACCGACGAGCAGCGGCGCCAGCGGGGCCAGCAGGAGCAGCGCGCTCATCGTCGGAACCCGAACTCGTCGAGCGCCAGCGCCTCCGCCCAGCCGAGAGGGCTGAGGACCGACGTCGCCAGCAGCGCCGCAGCGAGCGTCATGCCCGCAGTGAGCATCGGCGCCGCCGCCATCACCGCCATGCGCCAGCGCGCCGGCGCGTCTTCGCGCAGCGGAGCGGGGTTCTCGCCGAACCACATCCGGCCCAGGATCGGCAGGAAATAGCCCGCGTTCAGGATGCTAGACAGCACCAGCACCACGACGACCCACTCCGCTCCCGTCGCCAGACCGCCCTCCGCAAGCCACCATTTCGTGACGAAGCCGGCCGTCGGCGGCACGCCGATCATGCCGAGGGCGCCCACGGTGAAGGCGGCGGCGGTC
>CAYGUQ010000031.1:0-18707 GCA_964352995.1 uncultured Rhodobacterales bacterium | reverse complement strand
GGCGGCGGGGGCGGCGTCGGCCTCTCCGAGCGCCGCCGCGGCGTCGAACGCGATGGCGCAGAACCCGTCCGCCTCCGCTGCGGCGATCTGGGACGCCGTGACCGGCGACATCGAGCCCGAGACGACGACCGTGCGCGCGCGCCCGGCCGAGGGCGCGGGGGGCGCGGCGGGCAGCGCGCCGGCCGCGCGCCAACAGGCCGCGAGCGCGTACTCGACCCCCTGCGAGCCCACGACGAAGGGTCGCCGGTCGCGCCCCTCCCAGATCAGCCGCCCGCAGATCGCCATGTCCGCCTCATCGACCGCGTCGAGCGCTGCCCCGCCGGCGCCCAGCGCCGCCAGCGCCGCCTCCGGCGCCGGCCCGCGAAGCGCCTCGATGTCGAGCACCGCCATGGGCAGCGCCGTCTGGCGCGCGAGGTGCCGCGCGACGTCCGCCTCGTCCATCGGCGTCGCGGGGTGGCGCGCCATCACCGGGTGACGGTCGAGCCGCGAGACCCCGCCGGGGCCGGCGGCGAAGAGGTTCCCGAACGCCTGCCAGCGCCGCATCTCCGGCGCCGCGATCAGGATCGGGGCCTGCGTCGCGCCGGTTTCGCGCAGGCCGATCTCCATCGCCCGGCCGATGCTGCCGAGATGCGGCGCGCTGTCGAGCGTCGAGCACGCCTTGTAGTGCAGCAGCGGCGCGCCGAGGCGCATGAGCGCGCGAAACAGGCCCGGCAGCTCGGCGTCCATCCAGGCGGGCGCGCGGGCGCGCGCGGTGGTTGCGACGCCGATCCCGCGCAGGCCCGGAAAGTCCTTCAGGCGCTCCGGCGTCGGCGGGTCGAAGAACAGCATCGCCGGCAGGCCGTTGAAGGCCAGCGCCTCCATGGTCGCCGCGGCCCCGGTGAAATCGTCGCCGAGCCACGCGACAAGCGGCCCCTCTGGCAGGCCTGGCGCCGGAGCGGTCATTGGCGCAGCAGGTAGAGCGTGTTGGAGCGGTCGAGATGGGCGCGCATCGCCGCCGCCGCGCCCGGCGCGTCCCGCGCGGCGATGCGGTCGAGGATCTCGGCGTGCTCGGCCAGCGTCACGGTCTCCTTGCCCGACCAGTGCAGCAGTTCGCTGTGATGCTGGAACAGCCAGCCGAGCATCGCGTCGCTCAGCGCGCCGAGCAGCGGATTGCCCGACAGCCGCGCGATGCGGCCGTGAAACGCCATGTCGGCGCGCACGAAGGCGCGGTGGTCCTCGTTCAGCGCCGCGCGCTGGCGATCGAGGATGGCGCGGAGTTCGGCGATGTCGTCTTCGCCGGCGCAGGGGACGCCCGCTTCGATCATGCCGACTTCGAACATGCGCCGCGCCTGCTTGAGATGTTCGAGGTTCTCGGCGGAGGCGGCGAGGAAGACCCGCGCCACCTCGTCGGCCTGGCGCAGCACCGAGTCGGCGGAGAGGGCGTTGACCCGGCTGCGTTCGCCATGGGTGATGGTGATGAGGCCCATCTGATGCAGCGACTGCAGCGCCTCGCGCACGGCGGGGCGGCCGACGCCGAAGCGCGCCATGAGGTCACGTTCCGAGGGCACGACGTCGCCGGGGGCCAGCTCGCCGCCGACGATCATCGCGCGCAAACGATCCAGCACCTGATCCGACAGCTTGCGCCGGACGATGCGGTCTTCGTCCTCGAGCGCGTCGCTGCGCGCCATGTCGTTTTCCCCCAAGCTCACCGAAGCCGCCGCGGAACGGTCTTCACCTCGTAAGGCCCCAAGCGGTGCGGGCCGTCAAGCTCGATGGTCGCGGGCTCGGGGCCCAGGTTGGCGACCAGCCCGCCGGCGTCGGTCATGAGCCGGGCGCCATGCCGCGGCGCGACCTGCGCCTCCCGCACCCTCGCGCCGGCGAGGCGGGCGAGGGCGCGCACCGCGTCGAAGGCCGGATGGGGCCGCCCGCCGTCCTCGACAAGCCCCCGCGGCCCGGCGAACGGACCCGGGCACCAGACCGCGACGCCGGAGGCGGCGATGGCGGCGGCGTAGCCGGCCGCCCAGGCGGCCCCGAAGGCGGCGCGCTGGCGCGGGTCGCGCTCCGCCATGCATTTCCGCGCGCCCTCGGGGTTCTCCATGGTGCGGGCGCCGTAGGGGTTCATGCGCATGGCGATGGTCGAGGGGCCGATGCGGCGCGGCAGCCCCCCGGCGATCTCGCCGGCCGTCGCCAGCACGGCGGGCAGCGCCTCCAGCGTCTCCATCACCGAGGCGTCGTCGGCGGCGTGCACGATGGGAGCCGTGGACCAGCCGACGAAGTCGATCAGCCCGGTCGGCGGACGCTTGCGGTTCAGCTCCGTGAAGTAGCTGACCATGCCGCCGCCGAGCGGCAGGTCGCCGAAGGCGCGCCGGCCGGCGTCGTAGAGGGCTTCGAGCGGCGGACATGGCGGCCATGTCCCGCCCGGCGGCGTCGAGCGGCGGTCGGCGGCGGGGCACAGCAGGACCGACGCCAGCGGCAGCCGCCGGGCCGCCTCGGCGACCGCGGCGATCTCGGCCTCGAAGGCGTCGAGCGAGGCGACGACGCATTCGAGGTCGAGCGCCATGGCGGGAAACGCCTCGGCGAGCTTCTCCCAGGCGGCGAAGCTCGCCGGGCCGTCGCCGGCGGTCGGGTCGTAGGTGAGCAGCAGGCGCTGCGGCGCGGCCTCGGCGAGCAGCGCGCGCCCCGCCAGCGCCGCGTCCACCTCCGCGGGCGCCACCGCGAGCGCGATCTGGGGAAAGCGCGCGTCGGGCGCTGCGGGCGCCTTGGGCGCGGCGAGGACGGCCGCAGGGCGCAGCGTCAGCGTGATCGACTGGGCGAGCCAAGCGCCGGGCTCGATGCGGTAGGGCCAGGGCTCCTCCAGCGGGCGGCAGTAGGTCTTGAACGAGGCGTCGGTCCAGTTGCGCTGGTCCTCCATCTCGAAGACGTCGCCCTCCATCCGGCACGACGCGACCACGCCGCCCTGCGCCGCCACGATCGCGCGGATGTCGGTGAAGGGCCGCCACGGGTCGATCAGCTCGGGAAACCGAGTGCGCTCGACCCGTCCGTCGCCGTGCTCGATCTCAGCCGGCAACCCCGCGACGTCGGCGGGATGCAGCACGTTGAAGCCGGCGCGGTTGGTCTCGAACGGCGCGTCGGCGACGGCCTCGGCGGCGTAGCGCAGCCCGTCCGGCCGGCCCTCGACCGTCAGCGTCGCCGTGAGCCGGGCGCCGCCGCTCAGGTAGACCGCGCGCATGACCAGCGCGAAGCGGTCGGCGCCCTCGTCGAGCGTCTCGATGGTCAGCGCGGGATCGAGCGTGCCCCAGTCCCGGTCGCGCACGACGAAGGCGACGCCGCGCAGCGCCTCCACCCCGTCGCGGCCGATCCAGCGCAGCGCGGCGCCCTCCAGAACCGCCTCCAACGGCCCCGCGCGCAACGTGCGCCGGGGCGGCGGCGGCTGGTCGGTCCCCCACAGGGCGCGCGCGTCGGTCATTCGAACGTGGCCATCTCGATGGTTCGGCCGGTCGCCGCGCTCTCATAGGCGGCCTCGACCAGCGCCAGCGTCGCGAGGTTGTCGCGCCCCGAGGTCTCCGGCGGCCGCCCCGCGCGCAGGGCCTCGACGAAGTGGCGCTGGATGGCGCGCACGCTCTCCTGGATGTTGAACCATGGCCGCTCGGCCCAGGCGAGCAGCTCGGGCGCGACGTCGGCGTCGGCGCGCTGCGCGCCGTCCCACACGCTCAGCCGATAGCCTGCGTCCAGACGCAGCGCGCCGGTCTCGCCGTCCACCTCCAGCAGCGTTTGCGGGAAGGTGTCGGTCTCGCGGCGGCTCGCGTAGCTGCAATCGACGACGCTGGTCGCGCCGCCTGCGTGCTTCAGCAGCATCGTCGCCACGTCCTCGCCGCGGATCGCGGGGTTCACGCGCCGCAGGCTCGCGGAGAGCGTCTCGACCTCGCCGAACAGGAAGCGCGCGATGTCGAGCGCGTGGATGCCGAGATCCTGCACGATGAACCGCTCGTCGGTGGCGAGGTAGGGCTGCCCGGCGTAGACGTCGTAGCCCGAGCGGAAGCTGACCCGCCCCCAGAACGGCGCGCCGATCTGCGCGAGCGCCGCGCCCGCGGCGCGGATCGGCGACTGCCAGCGGAAGTTCTCGTGAACCATGAGCGTCACGCCCGCCGCCTCGCAGGCGTCGACCATGGCGCGGGCGTCGGCCATCGTCGCCGCGAAGGGCTTCTGGCAGATCACGTGGACGCCGGCGCGCGCCGCCGCGGCGACCAGCGGGAGGTGCGAGGCGACGGTAGTGGCGATGTCCACGAAGTCGAAGCCGCCCTCGGCGAAGAGGGCGTCGGCGTCGTCATGCGTGCGGGGCGCGCCGAACATCGTCGCGGCGCGAGACAGCCGCGCCGGGTCTCGGTCGCAGAGCGCGACGATCTCCGCCCCCTCGACCTCGCGCCATGCGTGAAGCTGGTTGTCGGCGAAGAAGCCGCAGCCGATCAGCGCCCCTCTCAGCATCTCCGGTTCTCCCTCACGCCGCCATGCGGCGCAGGTCCGCGCGCGCCTGCATCCGCTGCTGCGCCTGGTCGATCACCACGGCCGCCACGATGACGACGCCCTTGATCACCGTCTGCCAGAAACTGCTGACGCCCGTCATCACCAGCCCGTCGGACAGCACGCCGATCACGAAGGCGCCGATGATCGCGCCGCCGACCTTGCCGCGCCCGCCCGACATCGAGGCCCCGCCGAGCACGGCGGCGGCGATGGCGTTCAGCTCGAAGGTCTCGCCCGTCGCTGGGTGCGCGGCCTGAAGCTGCGAGGCGATCACCAGCCCGACCACCGCCGCGCAGAAGCCCGAGAACATGTAGACGATCAGCTTGACGGTGTTGACGCGCACGCCAGAGAGCGCCGCGGCGCGTTCGTTGCCGCCCACGGCGTAGATCCGCCGCCCCAGCGGCGTGCGCGCGCCGACATAGGCCGCCGCCAGCCCGATGAGCGCCAGCGCCCACAAAAGGATCGGAACGCCGAGAAACAGCCCCGCGCCCAGCCAGCCGAAGCCGCTCGGCCCGTATTCGGGACTCCAGGTGAGGTTGGGGAAGGTGGCGCCGTCCGACGACAGCAGCGCCAGACCGCGCGCGGCGTAGAGCGTGCCGAGCGTGGCGATGAACGGCGTCACGTTGAGCCGGGTTATCAGCAGGCCGTTCACCGCGCCCACCGCCACGCCGACCCCGAGGCAGATCAGCACGATCTCGACGGTGTTGAACCAGATCGTCCAGCCGAGGCCGGTGTCGAGCCCATGCAGCAGCAGCCCGCCCGCCACCATCCCCGTCAGCCCGACGATGGAGCCGACCGACAGGTCGATGCCGCCGGCGACGATCACATAGGTCATGCCGATCGCGAGGATCGCCGTGATCGCCACGTGCTTGGCCATGATGACGATGTTGGCCGCGCTCAGGAAGTTCGGCGCGGCGAAGGAGAAGAACACGAACACCGCGATCAGCGCGATGAAGGTGCGCAGCTTCAGCGCCAGCAGCAGCGGCGACGCGCGCGCGGCGCCGCGCGGGGCGGAGACGGCGTGGTCGGTCATCGGTCCTCCATCGGGACGTTGCGGCGCGAGGCCGGGGCGTGGCCGACCGCGGAGGCGGCGACGATGGCCGCCTGATCCATCTCGCCGCGGACGAAGGCGCCGGTGATGCGGCCGTTGGACATGACGAGCAGCCGGTCCGACAGCGAGGTGGCCTCCTCCAGGTCGGAGGTGACGAACAGGATCGCGAGGCCCTCGGCGGCGAAGCGGCGCATCAGGCGGAAGATCTCGGCCTTGGCGCCGACGTCGACGCCGCGGCTCGGCTCGTCCATCAGCAGCACTTTCGGTCGCGTCATCAGCGCCTTGCCGATCACCACCTTCTGCTGGTTGCCGCCCGAGAGCGCGCTGACCGGGGTTTCCTGCGCCGCCGTCCGCACCGCGAGGTCGCGGATGAAGCGGCCGGCGGCGGCGCGCTCGCGCGAGGGCGCCAGATGCGGGCCGGCCGCCAGCGCGCCGAGGCTGGAGAGCGTCATGTTCTCGCGCACCGACATGATCTGCACCAGCCCGTCGCGCTTGCGGTCTTCGGGGATCAGCGCCACGCCGCGCGCGATGCGCTCCGGCACGCCGCCGCGCAGCGGTCGGCCCTCGACGAGGACTGCGCCGCCCGCGCCGGGATGCCGCCCCATGACGCACTCGAAGAACTCCGAACGCCCCGCGCCCATCAGCCCGTAGATCCCGACGATCTCGCCGGCGCGGGCGGAGAGCGACACGCCGTCCACCAGAAGGCCGCCGCCGGGGCGCGGCAGCGTCACGCCCTCCGCCCGGAAAGTCTCGGCGCCGAAGGCGTCGCCTTCGGACTTGGCGTAGTCCTTCGAGGCCGAGCCGATCATGGCCCGCACGATCCATGCGACGTCGACGCCGGCCATGGGCCGCGCGCCGGTGACGCCCCCGTCGCGCAATACGGTGATGTAGTCGCCGATGCGGATCAGCTCCTCCAGACGGTGGGAAATGTAGACGATGCCGACGCCGGCGGCCTTCAGTTCGCCGATCACGCGGAACAGGATCTCCACCTCGGCGGAACTGAGCGCCGACGTCGGCTCGTCGAGGATCAGGACGCGCGCGTCCTGCGCCAGCGCCTTGGCGATCTCCACGATCTGCTGCTGGCCCACCCGCAGCTCGCCGACGAGCGCGTCGGGGTCGATGTCGTGCTCCAGCCGGCGCATCAGCGCGCGCGTCTCGGCGCGCTGGGCGGCGACGTCTATGTGCACCCCGGCGAAGGCGCGCTCGCGGGCGATGAAGATGTTCTCGGCCACGGTCATGTTGGGAAAGAGGTTCAGCTCCTGGAAGACGATGCCGACGCCGTGGGCGGCCGCGTCGGCCGTCCCCTCGAAGCGCGCCGGGCGCCCGTCGATCCAGACGCCGCCCTCGCTGGGCCGCTCCACCCCGGCGATGATCTTCATCAGGGTGGACTTGCCGGCGCCGTTCTCGCCGACCAGCACGTTTACCGCGCCCATGCGGACGTCGAAGTCGACGTTCTCCAGCGCCCGCGTGCCGGGATACACCTTGCCGGCGCCGCGCACCGACAGGCCGACGGGATGCCCGGTCACGGCCCGCTTCTCGCGATCTCGACCGGCGTCAGCAGCGGCGGCTCGCCCGGCCCGGCCCAGGTGAAGGCCCCCAGCGCCGAGACTTGCGCGCCGACGAGGTTTTCGCGCGGCAGCCGCTCAAGCGCCGTATCCCATGCGAGCTGGTTGAGGTCGCGCGAGACCTGCGCGAATTCGATCTGGTCGCGGTAGTCGGAGACGGCGAAGAACGGCAGCGCGTCGCGCAGCGCCGTGCCGCGGACGACCGGGCCGAGCTGGAGCGTGACGTCGGCGGCGCCGTCGCCGTCGGCGTCCACCGCGGCGGTCGCCGCGCGGCTGTCGAGCTTCGCCGCCGTCACGACGCCCGTGACGCGCGCCATGAAGCTCCACGGCGCGCCCTCGGCGCTCGGCCTGCGCCCGTGGGCCTCGCCGGCGGCGGCGGGGTCCGCGGCGAGTTGGGGCGCCAGCGCCGCCCAGTCGACGGCCGTCGCGGCGACGTGGGGAAGGATGGTCCCGGTCCACAGCGCCGCGGGCGAGGTCTCGGCGGTCTGCGCCGCTTCGGCTTCCGCGCGCGCCTGCTCGGCGGCGCCGGGCGCGCCGGTCTCCTTGAACCGGCAGCCGGCCGCGGCCAGCGCGATCATCATGAGGGTTGCGACGCGGCGCATGGCGCATCCGTCCCGTTCCGGCGTTTCGGGGAGGGCGAAGGAGGGCGGCGTGCGCCGCCCCCCGGACCGCCCGGCCTCAGTTGGCGAGCTGGAAGGTCTCCAGCGACGCGGCGTTGCTCGCGTCGATCAGCACGCAGTCCATCAGCTGCTTCTCGGGCAGGCCCGTCGTCCCCGTCTTCAGATACGCGTCGGCCTGCTCGACCGCGAGTTCGGCCTGCCGGTAGGCGGGCTGGAGCACGGTCGCCTTGATCCCGCCGGCGAGGATGGAGTCGCGGACGTCGTTGCTGCCGTCGAAGCCGACGACGATGACGTCGGTGCGCCCCGCCGCCTCCAGCGCCGCCCAGGCGCCCATCGCCATGGTGTCGTTGCCGGAGATGACGCCCTTGATCTCAGGGTGCGCCTGCAGGATCGACTCCATGCGCTCGAACGCCTCGGTCTGCGACCAGTTGGCCGACTGCTGCGCGACCATCTCGAGGTCGGGGTACTGGTCGATCACGTCGTGATAGCCCGCCGAGCGGATGCCGGCGTTGGTGTCGGCCTCGCGGCCCAGCAGCTCGGCGTAGGGGCCGGCCTCGCCCATCAGCTCGACGAACTTCTCCGCGCCGAGCTGGGCGCCCTGGTAGTTGTTGGAGACGATTTGCGAGACGGCGACGCCGCTCTCGGTGATCTCGCGGTCGATCAGGAAGGAGGGCACGCCCGCCTCCTTGGCCCGGCGCACGGCGGCGACGGTCGCGTCGGCGCCGGCGTTGTCGAGGACGATCGCCTTGGCGCCGCTGGAGATCGCGGTGTCGATCAGCTGGCTCTGCTTGTTGGGGTCGTCGTCATGGACCATCACGAGGGTCTCGTAGCCCAGCGCCTTGGCGCGCTTCTCGGCCCCGACAGCTTCCGCCTTGAAGAACGGGTTGTCGTGCGAGGGCGTAATGATGGCGATAAGGTCGGCGGCGAAGGCCGGAACGGCGGCGAGCGTCGTCGCGGCGACGGCGGTGGCGAGCAGCAGGCGTCGGGTCGTCATGGGTCATCCTCCCTTGGAGCGGCGGGCCGGTCTGGCGGTCCTTCGCCGTGACGGTGTCGGGTATGCGCGTTCAGGTGATGAGCCGGATGCTCTCGGCGATCTCGTCGCGCTCGAACATGTCCAGCCAGTCGTCGCGCAGGATGCGCGGCGTTCCGTTCGCGATGGCCTTGTTGCAGGCGTCGGAGAACACGCCGTCGATCTCGTTGAAGGTGACGGCGGCCAGGATCGTCATGTGGCCGATGAGGAAGTCGCGGGCGCAGACCGGGTCGACGCCGCGGCGCACGACCTCGTCCATGCCCTGCTTCATCGCCGCCAGCAGCGTCGCGCACATCGTCTCCGAGAGCCCCGGCTCCAGCAGCGCCATCTGCTCGACGGTGACCCGGTGGCTGCGCAGGATCGGCGCCCAGATCACGCGCGCGATGGCCTCGCCGACGGCGTAGTGCTCCTCCGGGCCCTGCATCAGCGCACTGACGATGGACTGCTTCGCCGCGACGCCGCCGAAATAGTCGCGGCGGCCCTCCGGCGTCGTCTCGTCGTTGAAGATCGGCGGGTGGCAGGGATGCGTGACGAAGTAGGTCACGTCCGCGCGCTGCGGCAGGTGGCCGGCGAAGGGCGCCGCCGCGTCGAGCGCGATGACGATGGTCCCGGGCGCAAGATCGGCGATGAATCCCGCCGCCACCTTGCCGATATGGGTGTCGGGCACCGCGAGGATCACCGCGCCGGCGCCGTCGATCGCCTCGGCGGCGGAAACGCAATCCGCGCCGACCGCGTCCTTCAGGCGGCCGCGCCCGGCGTCGCTGACTTCGACATGGGCGATTTCGTAGCCGGAGCCGTGGAGATTGCGCGCGAGCCGCACGCCCATCTTCCCGCCGGCGCCGATGAGGGCGATCTTCATGTGTGGCCTCCCCGTTTGCAGCCACAATCTCGGCTATTCATCATGTTGTCAACTGGTATGATCTCTGTATGATCATCGAAACTAGGAGGGGCGGCATGAGCAGGCTTACGGCGCGGTACGAGCTTGAGACGCCGGTCGCGTTCGACCGCGCCGCGGCGATCATCGCCGGGGAGCAGTCGAGCGGGACGTTCATGCGGCTTCCCGGCGAGACGGACATGCTGATCGAACGCGCCGGCGCGCGGGTCGAGCGCGCCGAGGTCGTCTCGGAGAGCGCGGCGCCCGCCTTGCCCTGCCGGCTCGACGCGAAGGTCTACCGGCGCGGGATCGTCGAACTGTCCTGGCCGCTCGACAACATGGGGCCGTCGCTCCCCAACGTGCTCGCCACGGTGGCCGGGAACCTCTTCGAACTGCGCGAGGTCTCCGCCCTGAGGCTCCTCGACGTCGGGTTCCCGGCGGCGTTCGCCGAGGCGTGCCCCGGCCCGGCCTTCGGCCTCGAAGGCACCTTCGCGCAGATCGGCCTCGCCCGCGGCCCGATGATCGGCACCATCGTCAAGCCCAGCGTCGGGCTTTCGCCGTCAGAGACCGCGGCGCTGGCCGGCGAGCTCGCCGAGGCCGGGCTCGACTTCATCAAGGACGACGAGCTGCAGGCGGACGGGCCGCACTGCCCGTTCGACCAGCGCGCGCGCCTCGTGCTCGAGGCGCTGGACCGCGCCGCCCAGCGCACCGGTCGGCGCTGCATGTATGCGGTCAACCTCACAGGCGAGGTCGACGAGATGCGCCGCCGCCACGACCTCGTGGCGGCGCTCGGGGGAACCTGCGTCATGGTGAGCCTGCACTCGGTCGGCCTCGCCGGTCTCGGCGCGCTGCGGCGATGCGCGAGCCTGCCCATCCACGGCCACCGCAACGGCTGGGGGATGTTCTCGCGCTCGCCCGATCTCGGCGTCTCCTACGTGGCGTGGCAGAAGTTCTGGCGCCTGGCGGGCGCCGACCATCTCCACGTCAACGGGTTGAGCAACAAGTTCTCCGAACCGGACGCCTCCGTCGTCGAGAGCGCCCGCGCCGTCTGCGCGCCGCTGTTCGCTGACCGCCCGATGGGGGCGATGCCGGTGTTCTCGTCCGGGCAGACCCCGCGACAGCTCTGGCCGACGCGCGCGGCGCTGGGCCATGACGGCTGGCTGATCTGCGCGGGCGGCGGGATTCTCGGGCATCCCGGCGGCGCGAAAGCCGGCGTGCTGGCCATGCGACAGGCGGCGCAGGCGGCGGCCGCCGGCGTCGAGCCCGCTGCGGCGGCGCTGAACCACCCCGAGCTTGCCGCCGCGCTTGCGGCCATGCCCCATTGATCGCCGCGCCGCCGGGCTCGGCGTCGCGTGTCTCATCCTGTTCTCAGAGGCCGCTCGACCAAAAAAACAGGCCGCTGAACCGCTCAGGGTCTCCACACGGCCTGTCGCGGCGAGCTCTGCGCCGCCGCCGCAAGACCCTCCGGCTCGCCGAGGGAGCCCCCCCTCGGCGGGCGGGACGTCTTCGATCGGCTCGATCGGACGGCGGTTCTTGATCCAGCCGATTCGAGCTGGGCGTAGGCGACGGCCTCCGGGCTTCGCCGCGGCCCGCGTCTGCGGATCGCCGGCCGAATCGCCGGGCCTGACGGCACGGAGGCGCGGGGCCGACAGCGGCGTGCAAGGGACGCCGCATCGTGCGCCGGCGGGATCGACGACGTGCGAGGACATGCGTCGGCCCGCGCAGTCTCGGGCGCACGATACGTCGACGGGGCGACCGGCCGGACCTTGCAGATCGGCTCGACCCTGTGCTCGGCGCGGTGCGCGTCGACGGACGCTCCGATGTCTTCGGCCGACGGTCGAGCGTCGCAAGGGCGAAACAGGCGCTGGCCTTGCGCAGAACCTCGTCGGCATGGAGATTCTCCCAGACTCCGCGCGAGAGCGCCTTGGCCAGCGCCGCGCGTCAGCGCGTTCCGCCAGCGCGCAAGCCCCATAACGCGCTCAGCGTCTCGCACTCGACGCCGCTGCGTCTTCGCCCCGTAGCCGATCTTGCCCGCGATCGACCTGATCGCCGCCCATTACGAACCCTGCGCCTCGCCCCGCATCGTGGCGCCGTGCACCAGGAAACCACGCTTGGCCAGGTCCACCCCGATCATCGTATCCATCGTCTCGTGGCGCTTTCCGCCGCGTGGCGTCACGACGCCAGGCTGGCGCCTTGCGACGCCGTCCGGGGAGGGCGGCGACCGCCCCATCTCATTCGGGAGGCCTCCACAACCGCCAAGATGCGCCGCCGTCTCACGCCGCACCGCCAAGGTTCGGCCAGAGCTCCGCCTGACACCCGCCGCGTCGCCGCGGACATGGCGAGACGGTGTTGCGCCCGCCCGCCGCCTGTGCTTCTTTCCGCCCCGCTGGAGGGGTGGCCGAGTGGTCGAAGGCGCACGCCTGGAAAGTGTGTATACGGGAGACCGTATCGAGGGTTCGAATCCCTCTCCCTCCGCCATAATTATTATAAATCAATGACTTAAAATGTAAGCGAGCAAGTACGGCACAGAGTGGAGCGCAAGGCCTCTGCAACTGTCGGCATACCTGCCGCCGTCACGGCATGGGAGTTCCTATTTCCGACGCGCTCTGTCTTGCACGGAGCGCCATGGGCGGGCGACTGTTCGCATAGCCCTTCGCGCCCGTTGCCCCGAAAGGACTGGCGACCTTGCCCGCATCTTGCATTCTGCGACTGATTAGCGAGGGATAACAGGGCATTGACGCTACTCAGACTGGACGAGATGCGGGAGATGGTGCGGAGCTTCTTCGCGACCCGCTCGACCGCTGCATTGAGAAGCTGAACGGCGCCGGCCTGCCGGATCTTTCGCAGCATCTGCTGAGCCAAGCGTTGGCCGCGGATTAGGGACGCGGCGGACGAGCAAGGCGACCTCTCCGACCTCAATCTAGAGACAAGCGCGTTCCGCGCCTCGGCGTCGCTTGCCGAAGCGCAACGGGCAGCGACTGCGCCTTCCATTCGTCGGGAGATGCGCACGGCCCGTCGCGATCAGCTCTGTGCCATTCCGAGGGCCGCTGAGGGACTTGACGGGTGTTGCTATAGCGGGTGTCGCACGCTTCATCGGCGGCGACGCTCGCCACCGCATGGCGCGCCGCGGCTTGGCCAAGGAGCTCCGTCGGCATCGGCGCGTCGCTGCGGGCGGAGGCGCGCCCTTGACCTTGATCCCGGCGCTGTCGACCGGCAGCTGCAGCGACCCGTTCGAGCCCCGGGACGGGATGCTGACCGCCAGTGACTTCTGCCGGCGGCGGAGCGTGGCTCGAAGCCGGGGCCGCTCCAGTCGAGGCCGATCAGCCGCAACAGGCTCTCGACAAACCCGGTCGTTCGCCGAAGCGCCATGCCGAACCGCGGGCTCCGCCGGCTCGGGGCTCAAATCCGTCCGTCGGACCGAATTCCGGGCGCCCCTCGCGCGTCGGCGTCAGGCGGCCCTGGATCGCCGCGTCGCTCTATGGCTGACGGAGCCTTCGCCTGCCCGTCGGCGCGCCCTCCCAACTCATGGGGGGGCGAGCCGGATGGTCAGCGAGCCGCGGCGCTTCAGCGCCTCGTCGTCGCTCGGCCAGTCCGTCGTCTTGTGCGTCGGCGGTGCGGCATTCTCATCCACTCCGGCTGCGCGCTAAACTCGCGAGGCGAATCCCGCGTGACGCATTTCTCTCCAACTGAGCCGCTGGCGGAATTGCGCTCTCGAGGGAAGCGTCTGGTTCGGCGTGTTCGGTCCTGATGCCGGCGCCGGATGCCGCGGCGCGGCGCTACCGGCCGCGTGCGGCCGGACCGGGCGGCGCAGGCTGAGTCGCGCCGCGCTTTGCGCGCCGGTAGACGCCCGGCTCGGCGGCGAGGCGGGCGCGCAGCGCGTCCTGCTCTGCGGCCTCGGCGTCGCTCAGCACCGCCAGGCGCAGCTTCGGCTGGGCGCGCGGCGTCGCCACCAGCTGCGCGACCGGCGTGCCCCTGGGGAGCACGCCCTCGAATGCGGGATCGACCCAGAGCGCGGGAAAGTGCACCAGCCCCAGCGCGAAGCGGTCGCAGTCCACGAGGCCGGTGAGGGTGCGGAACGGCAGGTCGAGCCGGTTGGCGGGATGCGTGACCAGCACCGACCAGCCGGGCGGGGCCTCGATCGCCCAGAAGTTCATGAACTTCACGATGAAGCCGTCGCCGGGGTCGAGCGGGCTGCCGGCCGCCTGCTCGGGGACATGGGCGCCGATGGGGCTGGGCGACATGCCGTCCAGCGGCGCCAGTTCCGAAGACCAGCGCAGCACGCCGCCGCCGACCGTCACGTCCGCCGCGAGCGGCGCCAGCACGCCCGCGCTCATGGCGTCGATCAGCGGCGGGCAGTGCTTGAGCGTGCGCACCTCGGCGCCGGCCGTCGCGCTCGCGGCCGTCGCCGGCATCGCCCGCAGCCAGTCCGGCAGGGCCGAGGCGGCGGGCACCGGTTCGGGCAAGTCGGCATGGGCGGCGCGGCGGCGGAAGATCAGCTCCATGGCCGCATCAGGGCGCGGGGCGCGCGCGGTCGTCAAGCCTGCGCGCTCAGGCCTGCCGGCGCCGCAGCAGCACCCAGACCGCCGCCGCCGCCACGGTGAGCGCGATGAACACCACGCCGATGGCGTTGATCGTCGGCGACAGGCCGAAGCGCATGCGCGAGCCGATCTCGGTCACCAGCGTGAACGACGAGCCGATGGCGAAGAAGGTGGTGTTGTAGTTCTCGAAGCTCTGCAGGAACGCCACCACCGCGGCCGTTGCGATGGTCGGCCACAGGAAGGGCAGGGTCACGCGGCGAAAGGCCAGCAGGTTCGAGGCGCCGAGGTCGAGCGCGGCCTCCTCCAGCGCGGGGTCGAGCCGCTGCAGCCGCGCCATGAACATCAGCATGCAATAGCTGGCGATGAAGCTGGAATGCGCCACCACGACGGTCAGCGGCCCTGCCTCCACCCCGAAGGCGTCGCGCCACAGCGTCATGGTCGAGACGCCGAGCACGATGCCCGGCGTCAGGATCGGCGAGACCAGCAGCGTGTAGAGGAACGAGCCCGACGCCGCCCCCAGTCGGGAGAGCACCAGCGCCCCGGCCAGCCCCAGCGGAATGGCCAGCGCGATCACCCCCAGCGCGATGCCGACCGAGCGCATCAGCCCCTCGATGAACCGCGTCTCCTGCGGCAGGCCGCGCACGACCACCTCGCCCGCCTCGTCGACGCGCCCGGTGAACCAGTCGAGCGTGAAGCCGCGCCAGTCGGTGACGCTCGGCGTGTCGTTGGCGTTGAAGGCGGCCAGCGCCATCAGCGCCAGCGGCAGGAACAGGTAGAGCATGAAGACGACGATGTAGGCGTTGAGCGCCGCCTGCGCCCAGTCCGTCTCGCGCCGGGCCGCGGCTCTCGCGGCGGGCGCCGGCGTATCCGCTAGGGCGGTCACTTCGCGATCTCCTTCACGCCGACGCCGAAGGCCCGCATCACGCCGATGATGAAGGCGGTGGAGAGGATCAGGAGCAGGAGCGCCCGCGCCGAGCCGACGTTCCAGTTCGCGGCCTCGAAGAAGTTGCGATAGATGATCTGGCTGAACCAGTCGGGGTGCAGCCCCGGCCCCACCAGTCCCGGAACGCTGATCGAGCCGGCCGACAGCATGAACGTCATGATGCAGCCCACGGCGATGCCGGGCTTGGCGTGGGGGATCACGACGCGGCGGTGAATGCGCCAGACCGAGGCGCCGAGGTCTCGCGCGGCCTCGATCTGCGCGCGCTCCAGCGTCTCGATGGCGTTGTAGATCGGGAACACCATGAACAGCACATAGGCGTAGACCATCACTGCGAACACCGAGCCGTTGGAGGCCAGCCAGCGGATCGTCTCGCCGCTCTCCAGATCGATGACGCCGAGCGCGTCCAGCGCCCCGTTCAGGATGCCGTTGTTGGCGAGGATCATGGTCCAGGCGAAGATGCGCAGCAGTTCGTTGATCGCGTAGGGCACCACCAGCCCCAGCAGCAGCACCCCGGCCCGCGCCGTGCCCTGCGCCTGCGCCACGGCGTAGGCGACCGGGTAGCAGACGATCAGCGACAGCGCCGTCACCGCCACGCAATAGAGAAACGTCAGCCCGAAGACGCGCCAGTGCAGCGGGCTCATGGTGGTGAAGTTCTCCGCCGAGAGGCCGGCGCGGGCGTCCTCCTCGGCGCGCAGCCGCGCGACGTCGGCCGCCATCGCCGGGATCGCGGCCTCGGCCTCGGCGCGCTCGGCCCGCAGCCGCTCCAGCCGCGCCTCGGGCGGCTCCGACGCCCCGGCGCCGGGGGAGGGCGCCGCCATGCCGGGGCTCGCGCGGCCCGTCAGCCCGGCGAAGGGGTCCGACGAGCTCGGCGCGGCGGCGGGCGCGGCGCCGCGCTCGATCTCGCGCTCGGCCGCGGCGATGTCGAAGTCGATCACGGCGACGGCCTGTCGGGCCCGCTGCAGCTCGACGCCCATCTGCGCCGAGGGGCCGTCGCGGATCTCCAGCGTGAAGGCGCGCTTGGTCATGTTCGCCATCGGCAGCGCGATCATGACCGCCAGCCACAGCGCCGTCAGCCCGGCGAAGACCGCCGCCAGGCCGCGGCCGTAGGCGCGGACCAGCTCAGCCACGGACGGGCGCGCCCGCGCGAAACGCGGCGGCGTCCTCGGGGCGGAAGCGCGCCTCGACGGCGCCGCTCAGCCCGGCCGCGACCCCGGCGAGGTTCGGCACATGCAGCGCGGCCGCCGTCTCGCCCGCCCGCAGATGGGCGATCAGGTAGGGCCCCTCGAGGTCGATGCGCTCGATCCGGGCGGAGAAGCGGTTCTCGGCGTCCGGCGCGGCGTCGGCCGGCATGGTGCGCTCGGGCCGCACCATGACCTTCGCGGCCTCGCCCGGCGCCAGCCCCGAGCGGTCGCGCGCGCGAAACGACCCCTGCGGCGTGACGACGGCGGCGAAGCCGTCCGCCACCGCCTCGACCTTGCCCTCGAAGATGTTCTGTTCGCCGACGAAGGTCGCGACGAACGGCGTGTCGGGCCGGTCGTAGACCGCATCCGGCGCGTCCACCTGCTCGATGCGGCCGGCGTTCATCACCGCCACGCGGTCCGACATCGTCAGCGCCTCGCCCTGATCGTGGGTGATGTAGATGAAGGTGACGCCGGTGCGGCGCTGGATCGCCTTCAGCTCGGCGCGCATGTGCTGGCGCAGCTTCAGGTCGAGGGCCGAGAGCGGCTCGTCGAGCAGCAGCACGGCCGGCTCCACCGCCAGCGCCCGCGCCACGGCGACGCGCTGGCGCTGGCCGCCGGAAAGCTGCGCGGGCCGCTTGTCGCCCTGGCCGTCGAGCGCCACCAGCTCTAGCAGCGCGTCGGCGCGCCGATGACGCTCGGCGCGCCCCACGCCCCGCGCCTCCAGCCCGAAGGCGACGTTCTCCCGCACGCTCATCAGCGGAAACAGCGCGAGGCTCTGGAAGATCAGCGCCGTGGGCCGCCGGTTGGGGCCGAGCGGCGTCACGTCCTCGCCGCCGATCAGCACCCGGCCGGCGTTGGGCGCGGCGAAGCCCGAGATAGCGCGCAGGATCGTGGTCTTGCCGCAGCCCGAGGGGCCGAGGATCGAGAAGAACTCGCCGGCCCGGATGGTCAGGTCGGTCGGATGCACCGCGGTGAAATCGCCGAAGCGCATCGACAGGCCTGCGAGCGCCACCTCGCGCCCCTGCATGCGCGACTGGTCGAGCATCGGTCCGTCCTCCGCGGGCTGGAGCGGCGGGGCCCCGCGCCGGGGCCCCGCGCGCGGGTCAGGCGTTGGTGATGGTGTCGACGTAGAGCTGGCGCGTCGTGGCGAACCACGGCGTGTCGGCCTGCCACCACCACAGGTTCGAGAGCGCCTCGGGCGTGTAGATCTCCGCGAAGGTGCGGCCGTACTGCTCGCCGGCGAACTCGGCCGCGCGGGTGGCGGCGGAGTTGTAGCCGGTGTTCTGCACGTGCAGCCCCGCCATCTCGCCGGTGTAGCAGGCGTTCATGAAGGCGTAGGCCTGCTCGACGTTCTCGGCGCCGGAGGGGATGGCGACGCTGTCCATCCAGGTGATGCCGCCCTCCTTCGGCATGCGGTACTTCCACTTCGGCGAGACGTCCCAGCCCAGCTTGATGCCCGTGGTGTCCCAGGTCTGGCCGATGACGCAGCCGGCGTCGGTGAAGGCCGCGGTCGCCTCGGTGGCGTTGTTCCAGAAGGCGCCGATGTTGCCCTTGTGCCTGATGACGAAATCGGCCGCCGCCGCGAACACGCGCTTGGCGTCGTCCTCGGTCTTGTAGACGTCCATCATGCGGTTGGACGGGACCTCGCCGGTGGCGTCGAGGTAGAGGCCGGTGCCCATGATCACCGATTTCTGCCGGAACGCGGCCTTGGGGCCGAGGCCCTCGCGCCACAGGTCGCCGAAGGAGACGACGTCGAGTGGCAGCGCCTCGCTGTCATAGGTGATCGCCTCGGTGCCCCAGTTGAAGGGCAGCGCGACGCGCTTGCCGTCCTGCACGCCGCCGAGCTGGATGCTGTCGCGCACCATCGAGGGGATGATGTTGTCCATGTCGACCTTGCTCTCGTCGATCGGCTGGAGCAGCAGGTCGCCGTTGTAGCGGTAGTTCGGGACGTTGGTGACGGAGGGGAAGACGAGGTCGAAACCCTTGCCGCCTGCGGCGCGCAGCTTCTGCTCGGCCTCGTCGTTGGAGCCGTAGGTGGAGAGGTTCACCGCGATGCCGGTCTTGCCCGTGAACCAGTCGATCTGGTTCTGCTGGATGTAGTCGCCCCAGGCGAAGACGTTCACCTGACCCGACGAGGAAAGCGCGTCGGTGGCGCGCAGCACGGCGGGCAGGGCGAGCGCGGCGGTCGCGCCGGAAAGGGCGGTGCGGCGGGAGATGGCGGTCATTGCGGCGGCTCCTGGCAGGCGTCGGCGGGGGCCGACGAACATGGTCGATGGTGCGTTTAACGTTTACTCATGACAACCCGGTGACAGCGCGCCGGACCCCGAGCGCAGAGGGCGCCAGCGGCAGCGCCCCGCGGCCGGCGTGGGTCAGCGCGCGCAGCGCCGCGGCGCCCGCGCGCGCTGACC